>NZ_SFBO01000122.1:0-18356 GCF_007095705.1 Microcystis sp. Msp_OC_L_20101000_S702 | reverse complement strand
GCCGCCAACCCGGATTAGAAAGGGATTTAGCCGTTACCCTCAATAA
Source organism: Microcystis sp. Msp_OC_L_20101000_S702 (assembly GCF_007095705.1). NCBI lineage: Bacteria > Bacillati > Cyanobacteriota > Cyanophyceae > Chroococcales > Microcystaceae > Microcystis > Microcystis sp. Msp_OC_L_20101000_S702. Next base: position 18,310 of record NZ_SFBO01000122.1, on the reverse strand, counting down.
TCTGGGCATAGCCTACGTCACCCAAGCCGAACTGGGTCAAGAGCCAGTAGCCAACCTAGAACGGGCGATCGCCAATTATCGAGAAGCACTTTCCTTTCTCAACCCCGCTCTCTTACCTGCTGACACCCTGAGAACTGGGCGCAACTTAGGCGATATCGGTTTCCAGCAGGGTTGGTGGAACATCGCCATCGAAGTCTACACCGTCGCCGTGGAAGCCGTTGAACAAAGCCGGGCCTGGGCAACCAGTGAAGCCCTTCGCCAAGAGATTGTCCGCAAGTCCATCGGCGTTTATGAAAACCTGATCCAAGCCGCCGTTAACCAAGGCGACCTCTCCCTGGCGCTGCGAACCGTCGAACGTTCCCGCTCCAAACGCCTCGCCGACCTGATCGCTGTGGGCGACCTCTACGCCGATGGGCGCGTTCCCCCAGAGATCCAAGCCTGGTATCAGCAGGTTAAGGATAGCCGTCAGATCCAATCCCAACTCCGTCAAAACCCCCTCGACCAGCCCGGATTCACCCAGAAACCCCAACTCTACCCCATCGGTAACACCCGCGCCAGCTTTGCCACGGAACAACTCCAGGCCGCCGAAGCCGCTGAACGTCAAGCCTGGGACGCTCTCTACCGCTTTGATGCCATCACCGCCCAACTTCAGCAACCCCAACCCCAACCCCGACTCGATGAGCTAACGGCGCTGCTTCCATCTCCCCAGACCGCCCTCCTCAGCTTCTATACCACCGCCACCCATACCCACATCTTTGTCCTGCGTCGCCCCTCCCGGGATGGCGGGGAAGGGGTCAACTGCCACACTATTCTCAATCCCCCGGAGTCCGCCAACGACCTGCAAAACTGGCTGATCGTCAACTGGGTTATCCCCTACATTGAGATTAATCAAGTAGAGACCCCCCAATCCCGCCAGCAGCGTCGGGATGAGTGGCACCAAGCTATGGCCACTCGTCTGCAAGAACTGGCAACCCGCCTGCAATTCGACACCCTCATCCAACAGCACCTCCAGGGCATCACTGAGTTAATCCTGATTCCCCACCTGTTCCTGCACCAAATTCCCTTCGACCTTCTACCCACCGCCCAAGGCCAACTACTGGGCGATCGCTTTCGCCTTCAGTTTGTCCCCAGTACGAAAATTCTCGGACTGTGCCAAGAGCGATCGCAACCCACTCCCGACACCCTGGGGATTGTGGAAAACACCACAGAGGATTTGCCCTATACTCCCCTAGAGTGTGAGTGGGTCGCCCAAACCTGGAACGTGCCTCGCCAACGGCGGCTACAGGGGCGCACAGTCACCCCCGACTCTTATCTGCAACTGCTGAAACAAGTGCAGGCTTTGCTCTCCAGCCACCACGCCACCAGCCGCCCCGATGATCCCCTCAACTCCCACCTCGTCCTAGACGGGGAGCAAAAAGTCACCCTCCGGGATTTACTTAGTCCCCTGTGGCGTTTTCCCGAATTGTTGGAAGTGTTTCTCTCCTGTTGTGAAACCGGTCTCAGTTTTGCCACTTCCCGAGATGAAGAGGGAAACCTGCGACGGGAATTACTGGACGAACCCCTCAGCTTAGGTACAGGCTTTCTGCTGGGGGGCGCTCGTGCTGTGATTAGTAGTCATTGGGCGGTGACTGATCTAGCTACGGCGCTGTTTTCCCGGGAGTACCATCGCGCACGGCGGGCCGGAAAGGAACGTTTAACGGCTCTACATCAGGCTCGTCAAGCGTTGCGGGAGACTTGCCAAAAAGACTGGCGGGACTGTTTGACAGCCGATTATCAGCAGGCTTTCCAGACTTGGCAACAAATGCGCCAAACTAAGGACCCGAACGTCAATACTGCTGGGGCTAATTATCAGAAAATCGGCGAATTGATCAAGTGGCTTGGCAATTTTGCTCCCGACGCAGTGCCTTTTCAGGATTATCGTTACTGGGGGGCGTTCTATTGTCTGGGACTTCCTTAAATTATGAATTATTTCCTTGTTGCAAGTAAAACGTAGGGTGCGTTAGACGGCGATAATCTCTGCTTAAACTTAAATCTAACAATCCGTCGTAACGCACCACACCTATCATTAATTTATTTGGTGCGTTGCAAGTAAAACGTAGGGTGCGTTAGACGGCGACAATCTCTGCTTAAACTTAAATCTAACAATCCGTCGTAACGCACCACACCTATCATTAATTTATTTGGTGCGTTGCAAGTAAAACGTGGGGTGCGTTAGACGGCGACAATCTCTGCTTAAACTTAAATCTAACAATCCGTCGTAACGCACCACACCTATCATTAATTTAACTTTATTATAACATATAATTAATTTGCAAGAGTTCTTATCTATCATTAATTTATTTGATGCGTTACGCTATCGCTAAAGCACCCTACTACTAATTATTGTACTGTAAAAGGATAATGCTGGGTTTTTAAAGGTTCCAATTTTAACAGGTCAAAAGCCCTATTTTCAAAGAGTTTTACCATTATTAAGCAATCCCTAATTAGGATAAACTCGCCCTTTCCAACCTCCCCCTTGACCGCGCCAATAACGCAGGGCAGAATCGACGGTCATTAAACTATAAAAGAGGGCAATTAGGGGTAAAGTTAAAGCCCGCAGGGGGGATAATTTATATAGTCTTAAAGTCGGGCTATAGGAAAGGGCTATTAGTAATAAAGTGACGGTGCTAATTATAATAATTGATGTTTCTTTTAAGACCAATCCCCAGATTAAGCCCAAGGGGGCGGCTAAATAGGTTAAAAACATCCCGAAAATTGTGCCGATTAACCAAAGTGTTGAGTAATTTAGTTGCGTAAATGCGGTGCGGGCTACCATATTCCAAATGCTTGCTAAATCGGGATAGGGACGGAGACTATAGGTGCTTTCTGTTAATCCTAACCAGATGGAACTCTCGTTATTTTCTGGGTGATTTTGCAGATATTTTTTAACCGCAATTGCCAAAGAACAATCATCAATTAAAGCTTGTTTAAGAATTTCAATACCGCCAATTTTTTCTAGGATATCTCGGCGAATTAAAATGCAACCCCCGGCGGCGGCTGCTATCGGGGAATTAGGATTATTAACTAGGGGAAAAGGATAGAGTTTCTCGAAGAAAAAAACAAAGGCAGGAATAAGAAATTTTTCCCAAAAACTGTCACAGCGTAGCAACACCATCAGGGAAACTAAAGCTTGTTTTTCCTGTACTGCTTTAGTAACTAATTGGGTTAAATTATCTGGTGCGTGGGCAATATCGGCATCGGTAAAGAGAAAATAATCGGGTGCAAATTTCTCGGTAGCCTCTGTTATTCCCTGTTTCATTGCCCATAATTTACCCGTCCATCCTATCTCTAAAGGTTGTCCATAAATAATAGTTATTTGTCCAAATTTATGAGATTGATCAGCAATTTCTTGGGCAACTTTTCCAGTGCCATCACTGCTTTGATCGTCAATTAAAATAATGGAAAATTCGCCTTGATAATCTTGGTTAAAGAGGGAGGTTAAACTGATAGGTAAAACGTCGGCTTCGTTTCGTGCGGGGATAATTGCCGAGACTTTTGGATAATTTGTTAAGGGAGAAGTGACAGGATTAATTTTTTGGTTAGATAGCCAAAATTGTCCCCTGGCTAAGATTAAATATAACCAAATTATTAGCGATAGGAAAGTAACTAATAATAAGAAAAATGTCATAAGCTGGTGGCCTTTCGATGAGGGAACAGGGAATAGGTTAAAAAGAGGATCAAATTTAGATGCACAACAGCTTAACCAGTTTGGGGTTTAACAGAGGGCAAATTAGGGTAAAATAGAAGCAAGTTAGTAAGATTAGGCGAGGGAGTAAATCATGGATTATGATGTCGTAATTATTGGGGGTAGACCGGCGGGAGGTCACTGTGGTAGATTATTAAGTGAAAAAGGTTATCGTGTGCTTTTAGTGGAACAACATTCTAGTTGGCAAGATAATAACTTTTCTAGTGCCGCTTCTCCCCTAGAAATTTTAGAACAATTCAATCTCCCCGAAACCGTAGTGGCTAGGTTTTGGAAAAATATCGAAATTATCTCCACTAGCATACATCATTTTTGGTCATCAGCGCAACCTTTAGGGGTAGTTTTTGATTTTGCCAAGTTGCGAGAGTTTTTAGCCGCAGAAGTGCTGCGTTGGGGGGTAGAAGTTCGTTTAGGTTGTCGTTATCTGAAATATGAACAAACGGAGAATCAGCTAACTGTTTTCTTGAAATCAAAAGGCGAGGAAATCGAGACAGTTACTACTCGTTTATTGGTTGATGCTACTGGATACGCTAGAGCAGTTATGTATAAATATAGACGAGAAAAACCTGATTTTTTAAAGGGGGTAGGTATTGAATATTTAATTGCTGTGCCAGAAGTAGATTATCAAAAATATCAAGATAATTTAGTATTTTTTATCGGTCATAAATGGAGTCCTAAAGGTTATGGCTGGATTTTTCCTATGGATAATCAGCAATTAAAAATAGGAGCCGCTTGGTTAGAGGGAGAACATCCTTATATTTCTGAAGTTAAGCCTTTAAAAAGTTATATTATCGAGATAATAAAAGACTACATGAACTTAGATAATTATGATCTAGTAGAGCAACACGGTTCCATCGTGGAATATTCCTCTGGACTGCAAGATATTTACTATAAAAAACCAAATATTATCGCCATAGGTGATGCAGTTTCAACTATTAATGCTTTAGGAGGGGAAGGTATTCGCCATGCTATGAAAGGAGCCGAAATTGCTTGTCAATACATGGAAGAATATTTACAGGGAAAATCGAGTAATTTTGCCGCTTATCAACGGAGGATGCAAGAATATTTTCAACCCAAATGGAATTTATCTGCTCGCCTCAGTCGCAAAGTTTATTTAAAATATAGTGATGCGCGTATTGATCAAGGATTATCCTATCTCAAGCACCTTTCCACCCAGGATATAATCGACGTTTTATTTTACTACAAATTTGAAAAATACACAAAAGGGTTAGGAGGATTTCTGCTGGGGAAATTACGTCAATGGTGGCGCAAAATTTTTCCTAGTCAAAAACCTGAGTAAATAGGCTAGGATAAAGCTAAGGAAACAATATTGGTAAAGACCGTGAGTAAGTTTATTCGCTACAGTACAATGATCACTCTGCTGGGCATTTTAGCAGCCTGTAGTGGCAATCCTGCCCTAGAAAATCGTCTGGCTGCCGATCCTAATCTACAAACAAATCCCATACCAGAAAACTCTCCTAATAACAGGCAATTACCCGCAAATTTTCCCGCAGAAATTCCTCGATATAGTCAATCAGAATTATTATCCGTGCAGACAAATCCTGATAATACTGGTGGACAAACCCGTTGGCAATCCAACGATCCCAGCAATGCGATCGAGGCTTTTTATCAACAGGAATTAGTTAATAATAATTGGGAAATTATTAATCCCTTTTCTGGGGAGGGAGTTAATAGTACCCTAACGGCCCGTCGAGATAATTTAGAGTTAACTATCACCATAACTGCCACTTCTCCCAATACCGAATATAGCCTCGATTATCGTCCAATAGGAACCCCGATTGCTTCCCCTAGTCCCTCCCCTAGTCCCTCCCCCTTGCCAAATCTTAATCCCACCAGTTTTAACGATCTCGAATCCTTACCTAATCCCTTAAAGAGCCACATTCAAGACTTAGCTAAATTAGGAGTATTAACAGGTAATAATAATCAGTTTAACCCTAATAATACCATAACGCGCCGAGAATTTGCCCGATGGTTGTTACAGGCTAATAATGCCATTTATGCCAATGTAGCGGGTAAACAAATCCGTTTAGCTACTCCCAATAGTGCCCCAGCTTTTAGTGATGTTAAAAATAACGATCCCGATTATATTTATATTCAAGGATTAGCGGAAGCAGGGTTAATTCCCTCTCCCTTAACGGGAGATAGTAGCGCCCTTTTATTCCGTCCCAATGCTCCTTTAACCCGGGAAGATTTAATCGCGTGGAAAGTGCCATTAGATATTAGAAAAGCTTTACCGAGTGCCAATCTTGATACGATTAAAAATACTTGGGGTTTTCAGGATACCAATAAAATTAACCCGCAGCTGGTGCGCGCTCTTTATGCCGATTTTCAAAATGCCGAACAAGCCAATATTCGGCGAGTTTTTGGTTTTACTACTCTATTTCAGCCAAAAAGACCAGTAACTCGCGCTGAAGCTGCCGCTACTTTATGGTATTTTGGTTTTCAGGGTGATGGTGTTTCCGCTGCCGATGCTTTGCAGGGTCAAGATACGCAACAGAGTGGGGTTAATTGAAATTTGTCCATAAAAATTAAGGGTGTGTTAGGAAAATACAAGCACTCTTTTTGACATTTCTTCATATCTATTCAGAAAAATTAACAAAGGATTCTTGACCCGGCAGCTAGGGGAATATTTTATGCTAAAGATATAACTCTGCTGCAGGGGATTTTCTTGCTGACTTCCGCTGCTATTAACATTATGACCCATCAAACTCTCAAACTCGCCGGGATGAGTTGCGCTGGTTGTGCTGATTCGATCGAACGGATAATTAAATCTATCCCCGGAGTGATTCGATGTCAAGTTAATTTTGGCATGGAACAGGTGGATGTGGACTATGATCCCAAGCGTACCGATCTTAACACTATTCAAGCAAAAGTTAGGGATGCCGGTTTCCAAGCTACACCGATAACGGAAATTAATCTCGAATCCAGGCCAGAAAAAGAACTTCTCACTAAACTATCGATCGCTATTGTTATTAGCATTATACTTTTTATCGGTTCTTTGCCGATGATGACGGGTTTATCTCTATCTTTTATTCCCCACTGGTTACACGCTCCCTTATTACAATTAATTCTCGCTACTCCCGTCCAATTTTGGTGTGGTCAAAGTTTTTATAAAAATGCTTGGAAAGCCTTTAAAAATCGCACTGCCACCATGGACACTTTAGTAGTTTTGGGAACCAGTGCCGCCTATTTTTATTCCCTGTTTTTAACCTTCGGGAGCGATTTTATCGAAAAACAGGGGTTTAATTCCCATGTCTATTACGAAGCATCAGCTATCGTCATTACTCTGATTTTACTCGGTCGTTTCCTCGAAAAACGTGCCAGAAAAGAAACGGCCGCCGCTATTAAACAATTAATGGGATTACAGGCAAAAACTGCTAGGGTAATTAGGGAAGAACAGACGCTAGATCTACCGATCGAAGAGGTGAAAGTAGGAGATATAATTTTAGTGCGTCCGGGGGAAAAAATTCCCGTCGATGGCATAATTATCCAAGGCAGTTCTAGCATTGATGAATCGATGGTGACGGGGGAAAGTTTACCCGTGCGAAAAACCGTCAATCAACAGGTAATCGGGGCGACAATTAATAAAACCGGTAGCCTACAAATGCAAGCGTTACGGGTGGGAAAAGATACGGTTTTAGCTCAGATTGTCCGATTAGTGCAAACCGCGCAAGCATCAAAAGCACCTATACAAAGATTAGTCGATCGAGTGACTGCTTATTTTGTGCCGGTGGTGATGATTATTGCCGTAATAACTTTCCTATTTTGGATTCTCCGCACGGGTAATCTCACCCTCGCTTTGATTACAATGGTGGAAGTCCTAATTATCGCTTGTCCCTGTGCGCTAGGATTAGCTACACCCACCTCGATTATGGTGGGAACAGGACAGGGAGCAAAACAGGGAATTTTAATTAAAAATGCCGAAAGTTTAGAATTAGCCCAGGGTATTACTACTATTGTTCTCGATAAAACGGGAACTCTCACCCAGGGGAAACCAACGGTGACGGACTTCTTGACTCGCGAGGGGGTGAGGGATGGACGGGAATTATCGCTGCTGCAGTTAGTCGTATCGGTGGAGAATCATTCTGAACACCCGCTAGGAGAAGCAATAGTTAGATATGGGCAGTTAAACCAGATTAAAACCCTAGAAGTAAGCGAATTTGACTCAATAACCGGGTCAGGAGTGCAGGGAAAAGTCGGGTCAGATTTCGTGCAAATCGGGACACAACAATGGTTAGAAAGTCAAGGGATCGAAACAAAAGTTCTTAAAAAAGTCGCCCACGATTGGGAATGGCAGAAAAAAACCGTGGCTTGGATAGCGGTTAACGGGCGTTTAGAGGGGGTGATCGCCATTTCCGACGTTTTAAAACCTTTTTCTTCCTTAGTGGTCGCCAAGCTCAAAAAAATGGGCTTAGAGGTGATGATGATGACGGGGGACAACCTCGAAACCGCAGAAGCGATCGCCAGCGAGTTGGGTATCCGGCGCTTTTTTGCCGCACTCCGTCCCGAACAAAAAGCCGAAAAAATCGAATATTTGCAGAAAAAAGGGAAAATAGTCGCCATGGTTGGAGATGGCATCAATGATGCGATCGCATTGGCGCAAGCAGACTTAGGTATTGCCATTGGCACGGGGACCGATGTAGCGATCGCTGCAAGCGATATAACCTTAATTTCGGGAGATTTACAGGGAATTGTGACTGCTATTGAGTTAAGTCGGGCAACAATGCGAAATATCAAAGAAAATCTCTTTTTTGCTTTTATTTATAACCTGATTGCCATTCCCATCGCTGCCGGAGTCCTCTATCCTTTTCTGCTCAATCCGATTATTGCCGGTGCTGCCATGGCTTTAAGTTCCCTTTCCGTGGTGACGAATGCTTTACGATTGCGTCGAATTCACCCCAGGGTGGGGAGTGGGGTGTAGGGTGTGGGGTGTAGGGTGTAGGGTGTGGGGAGCAGGGTGTAGGGTGTAGGGTGTAGGGTGTAGGATGTGGGGTGTAGGGTGTGGGGTGTAGGGTGTGGGGTGTAGGGTGTGGGGGTTATTTATTTTCAAGGGAACGAATCAAAGTTAGCAGGAGTTGGCCTACTGATTCACATTGATTAAGAATAGGATTGACGCTCTGAGAGGAAGCTAGTTCAACTCTTTGAGAGATTAACCAATGATTCTCCAACTCTTTGAGAGAACCTTGAGCTATGTACAAAAATTGGATGTATTCTCCCCTGGTTTTGCGTCCATACCCCTCGGCAATATTCGCTGCTATTGACACCGAAGCTCGGCGAATCTGTGTTGTCATCCCATAAAGCTCTTCTTTGGGAAAAGTTTTAGTGAGACGATAGCAACTTTCAGCTAAATTTACGGCCTCCTGCCAAACTCTTAAATCTCGGTAAGATTGAATTTTTGAATCCGCCATAGATTTTATCAACTTATCCCTATAGCCTACACTCTACACCCTGTCTCAACCCAAAAGATTGTACTACAATTTTCAGTACCCAGTTTCAATGCAAAGGGGGATAATTTTCGTTAACAATTCTTAAGGAAAAACCAGAAAAATTAGCTGTACGGGGGATGATACCGTAGAAAAGGCAATAGAATAATCATCCTGATATGACTGACTCCCCTGAAATACCTTATTTATTACGCGCTGCCAAAGGAGAAATCTTACCCCGTCCTCCCGTGTGGATGATGAGACAAGCAGGACGTTATATGCAGATTTATCGGGAATTGCGGGATAAATACCCCAGTTTTCGGGAAAGATCGGAAAATGCCGATTTAGCGATCGAAATCTCCCTGCAACCTTGGCGTGCTTTTCAACCGGATGGGGTGATCATGTTCTCCGATATCCTCACTCCCCTAGCGGGAATTGGTATTCCCTTTGATATTATCGAAAGTAAGGGGCCGATTATCGATTCTCCCATTCGTACTCAAGCGCAGGTGGACCAACTTAATCCCCTCGATCCTGATCAGTCTTTACCTTTTATCAAAACGATTTTAAAAACCCTGCGTCAAGAGGTGGGAAATAAATCCACTGTCCTCGGTTTTGTCGGAGCGCCTTGGACTTTAGCAGCATACGCAGTGGAAGGGAAAGGTTCTAAAAGTTATTCTGTGATTAAAGGGATGGCTTTTTCGGAACCCTCGGTACTGCACCAATTTTTAGATAAATTAGCGGATATGATTGCCACCTATGTCCGTTATCAAATTGATTGTGGGGCGCAAGTGGTACAAATGTTCGACTCTTGGGCGGGTCAATTAACTCCCCAAGATTACGATGTTTTTGCCTTACCCTATCAACAAAAAGTAGTTCGTTTGGTGAAAGAAACCCATCCCGATACACCGTTAATTCTCTACATTAGTGGCAGCGCCGGCGTTTTGGAAAGAATGGGTAAATCGGGGGTTGATATTATTAGCGTCGATTGGACCGTGGATCTGGCCGAAGCGAGACAGCGTTTAGGTAAATCGATGATGGTTCAAGGTAATATCGATCCGGGGGTTTTATTCGGTTCCCAGTCTTTTATTCGCGAGCGGATTATTGATACTATTCGTAAAGCAGGTAATCAAGGTCATATTCTTAATTTAGGTCATGGTGTTTTGGTGGGAACTCCTGAAGATAACGTGCGTTTCTTCTTTGAAACCGCTAAAGGATTTAGTTATCAATAAAGTTACTCAGGGAACAGGGGATGGGGAAATGGGGAAATGGGGGGATTCAACTAATACCCCAAAACCCTAAAACCCCAACACCGGTTTTTACTTTTTACTTTTGACTTTCACACTGTCCCCTAAATTCTGCCGTATCAATTAAAATAATGAAAAAGATATTTCTAACGGGTGTGAGTGGCTGTATTGGGCATTATATCGCCGAGATTTTACTGGAAAATCCCGACTATGAATTATATTTTTTAGTGCGTAATCCAGAGAAGTTAAAATTTACTTATCAAGGGCGATCAAATGTTCATATACTTTTAGGCGATATGCAAAATATTGGGGTATATGCGGAGCTTTTAAAAACAATGAATATAGCGGTTTTAATCGCTACCAGTTGGGGAGGAGAGGAGGAAAGTTATCAAATTAATGTGGTAAAAACCCTAGAATTAATTAGTTATTTAGATGCTCAAATCTGCGAGAAAGTCCTCTACTTTTCTACCGCCAGCATTCTCAATCAAAATAATCAACCTTTACCCGAAGCTGGGGAGATAGGAACTAATTATATCCGCACTAAATACATTTGTTATAGCAAATTTACTGACCTAGAAATCGCCGATAAAATTATCACTTTATACCCCACTTTTGTCTTAGGTGGTGACGAAAATAAACCCTACTCTCATATCTATGGTGGTTTACCGGATGTGTTGAAATATATCGGTTTAGTGCGTTGGTTTCAAGCTGATGGCAGTTTTCATTTTATCCATGCCAAAGATATAGCTCAAGTGGTGAATTATTTAATCGAAAATCCCGCACCAGAAAGCAAAATTGTCCTAGGCAATCAACGCACAACAGCTAACCAAGCAGTGGAGGAAATCTGTACTTATTTAAACAAAAAAATCTATTTTCGCATTCCTTTATCTTTAACCATTGCTAACTTTTTTATCAAAGTTTTTAACTTGCAGATGGAAGCATGGGACCGTTTTGCGATGAATTATCGCCACTTCACCCACATTAAAACCTATACTGCTGCTGATTTTGGTTTAAAAAACTATTGTTCCACCCTCGATGATGTTTTAGCCTTGCGAGGAATTCCCCGAAAAAACCCTAAGTAGAGGGAACGGAAAAATATCTATAATTAATTCTGTCTGGATACTTACAGCGTTTCCCTAAAGATGAAGTCTAACCTAATGTCTCTCTTAGGTTTGGTGGGTAAAATGTATTCTAAGATACAGTGTTGCCGGCGAGTGAGTGGAACGAACCACAGAGACACAAAGGACACAAAGATCGATCACTACTATATAAGTTATCACACAAAGATAAGAGAGCCACCTAATTCCGCGACTGACTCCCCAAAACGAAAACTTCCCACCTCACCATTAAGATAACTGCTCTATCGGTGATTCTTGAATTAGTACAAGTGTATGAACAACCGCGTGTAAGCATCCCACCGAAAAACTAATGCGCGGGGGGTTTGGGGGGTTCTACCCCCCAAAAACTTGGCTTGAGTGATAAAATCAGAAATAATGCCCAACTCTTAACGCCAAATAGACTAATCTTGAAATTGTCTAGCATGAAATTGAGCGTAACGACCATTAAGATTTAATAACTCCTCGTGATTACCCACCTCGATAATTTCACCCTTTTCTAAGACTAAAATACGGTTAGCTTTTCTGACAGTTGCTAATCGGTGAGCAATAACAAATACCGTGCGCTCCGTCATAATTCTTTCTAAAGCTTCCTGCACTAAAGCTTCCGATTCCGAATCGAGCGCTGAAGTCGCTTCATCTAAAATTAAAATTCTCGGATTAGATAAAACCGCTCGCGCGATGGCGATTCTTTGTCTTTGTCCACCCGATAAATTAACACCCCTTTCTCCCACATAGGTATAGTAACCCTGGGAAAGTTCACCGATAAATTGATGAGCGTTGGCAATTTTTGCCGCTTTTTCCACCTCTTGCAGATTAAAATCTCCCTGACCAAAAGCGATATTTTGGGCTATAGTGCCAGAAAAGAGAATATTTTCCTGCAAAACTACGCCAATTTGTCGCCGGAGACTTTTTAAAGTCACATCACGAATATCCACCCCATCGATTAAAATCTTGCCGGCAGTGGGGTCATAAAAACGCAATAAAAGATTAACTAAAGTGGTTTTTCCCGCTCCCGATGCTCCCACTAAAGCAATCATTTCCCCAGCGTGTGCAGTAAAATTAATATTTTTTAAAACCTGTCTGTCCTCATTGTAAGAAAAATTTACTTGACAATATTCAACTTCTTTGCTGTGGGGTGGCAACTCGATCGCATTCGGTTTTTCGGTAATTGTTGGCAAAATAGCTAACAATTCAAAAATCCGATCCATGGAGGCTTGACCCTGTTTAAATTGATTATAATTACTGGTAATATGGGCGATAGGATCGATTAACATTGCCACCGCCGCCACATAACTAACAAAGTCAATTCCAGTTAAATTCTTTTGGGAAATTTGCCAACCAGCGAGAAAGAATAAAAAGATGACACCGAGAGCTTGTAAGAATCCCACCACGACGTATTGTAAAGCTTTGGTGGATTCTGATAGGTATTGAGCGCGGCGATTTTCCTCCGCTTCTTGAGCAAAAAGCTCGGTTTGATAATCTTCAGCTGCGAAAGCTTGCACCACGCGAATACCGCCAAAAACTTCGGTTAATAACGAAGAAAGGTTAGATATTTTCGCCTGAGCGCGACGAGCATATTGTAATAATTTTTCACCAAAAAATCCCACCAAAACTCCTAACAAAGGAGCGATAATAATGACAGCGATCGTCAATTGCCAGTTAACAATAAACATATAGGCAAAGACGACAATTAACTGTAAGGCTGAGGGAATAAAATCATGGAAAAATTTATTAATTACTTCCCCAATGCGATCAATATCTTCCGTTAAACGATAGGATAAATCACCAGTTTTTGCCGTTTCAAAGTAATTTAAGCCGAGGGTTTGCAGGTGTGCATAAACTTTTTTTCTTAATTCCAGGGCAATTTTTAAAGAAGCTTTTGCCATCAGGGAATCTTGCCCATACTGAGACATTCCCCGCAGTAAAAAAACCACTGCCCCCACCCCCGAAAGTGTCGCCAATGCCTGCACATTTCCCTCACCGATATATCTGGCCATTTGTCCAGCTAACCAAGCTAAAATCGGCCAAAATACCGTAAATCCGATCGTACAGATAAACGCCAAAATAATTGTTTGGGTTTGGGGACGGAGATAGGGAATGAGGTTCCAATAACTAGAGCGAGATTTCAAAATAATTTAGCGCCTTTAAATATAAGTATTCCTGCAAAATTAATTTGCTAGTCGAGACAGTTATCAGTTATCAGTTATCAGTTATCAGTTATCAGTTATCAGTTATCAGTTATCAATTATCAGTTATCAGTTATCAGTTATCAGTTATCAATTATCAGTTATCAGATTTAAGTTTTAAGTGAGCAGTATTAAATAGAAGTTTCCTACTGTCTTTTCACTGTTTACTGTTTACTGTTTACTGTTTACTGTTTACTGATCACTGACTACTGTTTACTGTTTACTGTTTACTGTTTACTGTTTACTGTTTACTGATCACTGTTTACTGATTACTGTTTAGGCACTCTTGCACTTTGGCCAGAGGGTTAGGGAGAGGTATAATTAACCTTGCTTAGGTACTGAAGAAAAGGAGATTAACTAACAAATTTGCCTAAGGGGTTAATCGGGGTGTAGAGACGTTTTTAGTCCACGTCCCTACGATATTTTCCAATAATACAAAGTTATTCTGGGATTAAACCGCCACAGCTTGATGAATGTAGCCTAATTCCGTCAATTTGTTCCAGACTTTGGCGACACTTTCCTCTAAAGTCTCTAAATCAGTGCGGCATTCCACTTCCGGGTTAAAAGGTGGTTCATAGGGATCATCAATTCCCGTAAAAGACTTGATTTCGCCAGCACGCGCTCTTTTATATAATCCTTTCACATCGCGATCCTCACAGACGCTTAAGGGAGCATTCACGAAAACTTCGACAAAACTCCCAATTTTCCCCCGTACTTCCTCGCGAATCTCACGATAGGGAGAAATAGCCGAAACTAGGACAATCACACCGTGACGGGTGAGCAAATTAGACACAAAACCAATGCGACGGATATTTTCATCGCGATCCTCTTTACTAAATCCTAAACCTTTGGTGAGGTTCGTCCGTACTATATCGCCATCGAGAACTTCAATGGAATAGCCTTCAGCGATTAATTTTGCCTGTAATGCCTCGGTAATCGTGCTTTTCCCCGCACCGCTCAATCCCGTTAACCAAACCGTCACGCCGCGCTGTTTCATAGTAATCATTAATAATACTTAAATCCTGTTTAGCGTACCATATCTCAGGGATCAGTGATCAGTTACCAGTGATCAGATGGGAGTTTTCAGTTCACTGATTACTGATTACTGCTTACTGATAACTGAACAACCCCCCAACCTGATTGAAACAAACAACCTGTCACCACGATCACTGATAATGTATGTTGAGTTACTGTCTTGAATTAAGGTAATGTTTAAGAAATTCCCCCCTCACACCCCGCTCATTCTTGGACTAGGTTCTGGGGTTGCGCTTTTTACTCTCACCAGTCTCTTTCTCTTTCACCCGAAAATTTTCGCTTGGCTCGATCGCAATAGTGCTTCGGTTCCTAGCCAAGATCCTAACCAATCCTCTGCCGTAGTTGATAGCGCTTCCCTACCACAAACCGAGCGAGATGTCAAGTTAAAAGATGTTGCTGATGCCAATGCGCCCTCTTTAGAGCGTAGTCGCGCCCGCTATCTCCTGGCTATGGATTTATTGAGAAAATATGAAGGCGGTCCGGCTTTAAAACAATTAGAAGGCTTAGAAAAACAATATCCTGTCCTCGCTCCCCAGATTCTCCTCAAACAGGGACGCGCCTACGAATTAAGCAATGATAGTGAAAGAGCGCGAGAAATTTGGCAAAAATTACTGGAAACCTATCCCCAATCGCCCGTAGTGGCGGAAGCTTACTACTCTTTGGGCAAATACGACCCCAGTTATCATGAAAAATTGCTCAAGGAATACCCCCGACACCCGCGCACTTTGGCTTTAATTCGCCAACGTCTTCAAGAAAATCCCGATCAATTTCCCTTATGGTTGCAGTTAGCCAAGGCTAATCCTTTTGATCCTACCCTCAATCAGGCCCGCGATCGTTTGGTGAAAGACTACGCCGAGCAGTTAACTCCGGCGGATTGGGCAATGATTGGGGCGGGTTATTGGCAGTCGGGATTGTACGAAAAAGCATATAAAGCCTATGCTAAAGCCACTCCTAGCCCCGAACAAGCCTATCGTTACGCTCGCGGGCTACAAATTGCCAAAAAACTGCCAGAAGCTCGCAGCGCTTACCAAAAATTAATTAAAACCTATCCCCAGGCCCCAGAAACCGGTTTGGGATTACTGCGACTCGCCCAAATTTCTCCTAACCGCGATGCCATAGCATATCTCGATCGCATTGTCAAGCAATTTCCCGATCGCGCCCCGGAAGCTTTGGAAGCGAAAGCCAAATTACTCAACTCAACTAATGCTCAGGCCGCTAGTCAAACATGGCAAACTTTATTAAATAAATACCCAAAATCCGACGAAGCCGCCGATTATCGCTGGTTAATGGCCCAAAGAGCTGCTAAATCCGGTGATTACGCCAAGGCGTGGCAGTGGGCGCAGCCAATTGCGGTTAATAATCCCGATAGTCAAACTGCCCCGAAAGCGGCCTTTTGGGTGGGAAAATGGGCGCAAAAACTGGGCAAAAACCAAGAAGCAAAACAAGCTTTTACCTATACTATTTCTCGTCATCCCCATTCCTATTATGCTTGGCGCTCGGCGGTTTTATTAGGTTGGGACGTGGGGGATTTTACCACTGTCCGCTCCTATAATCCTACCACCGTCAAACCCGCCACTCGTAACGATCCCCCCGCCGGTTCGGAAGCTTTCAAGGAATTATATCGAATTGGTGAAGATACGGACGCTTGGAATCTCTTCCAAGCAGAAATTGTCGATCCTTGGCATTTAACCGTTGACGAACAATTTAACCTCGGTTTATATAAACTCTCTCGCAATCAAAATTTAGAAGGAATTAACCTGATTTGGCGCTTGCGAGAAAGAGATACCCCAGAGGAAAAGGAAGCCTGGAAAGTCCTGCGACAAAATGATAAATACTGGCACGCTTTATTCCCTTTCCCCTACTACGATAGCATCCTACAATGGTCTAAAGATAGACAATTAAATCCCCTGCTAGTGACGGCTTTAATCCGGCAAGAATCCCGCTTTGAAAAAGAAATTCGTTCTCCTGTGGGGGCAGTGGGATTAATGCAGATTATGCCCGATACAGGTAAATATATCGCGGGTAATACTGGCAATAAAAGTTATTCTTTAACCAATCCCGAAGATAACATTATGATGGGGACATGGTATCTCGATTATACCCATGGCAAATTCGCCGGAAATTCACTTTTTGCCGTGGCTAGTTATAACGCCGGACCTGGGGCAGTTTCTAAATGGAAACAGCGTTTTGATTTTAGCGATCCCGATGAATTTGTCGAGAATATTCCCTTTAGAGAAACTAAGGGTTATATAGAATCGGTGTTTGGTAATTATTGGAATTATCTCCAGATTTATAACCCTGAAATTCAAGAGCAAATGAAGAGAGTTGCTAACCCTTCCTAGGGGATTGATGGGGATGGGTAATTAACTCATTCCCTTAAAGTTATAATTAAATTGAAGATATATCCCCCCTTAATCACCCCTTAATAAGGGGTGTGCCGATCCCCCCTGCCCCCCTTAATAAGGGGGGTGCCGATAGGCGGGGGGATCCCCCTTAATAAGGGGGGCATCTGACAGTTTTTAACACCTAGCTACTTACTAACTTTTTTCCTAATTATGCAATCATTTAACTGGCAAACCGTCGATCGAGATTCTCCTTTTACTCGCCTAGATTTTCGGACAAAATTAACCATGATGATCGTGGTTACTCTTATCGCTTTTACTTGGGAAAGTCCCCTCGCTGGCGGTTTGCTAACTCTTATTGTCGCTTTAGCTTGTCTCTGGGCTGGGGTAAAATGGTCTTATCTCCTCACCATTTTAAAATTCATGGCTCCTTTTTATCTATTCTTATTAATTACCATGGGATTTTTTAATGTGGAACAGGTAAAAGCTTTAACAGGAAAAACTGAATTAACTCCCTTATTAACTGTCGGTTCTGCTCAAATGACTGTGGAGGGAACCCTCTACGGTTTAAATGTGATCTTTAAAACTCTCACCATGGTTTTAATTATTCCCCTCGCTATTTTTACCACTGATATAAATCAGATGATGGTGAGTTTAACTAAAGCCAGAATTCCCTACAAAATAGTCTTTATTTTTTCCTCTACCCTGCGTTTATTTCCTCTCCTAGTAGAAGAATCTCGATCGATTATTTCTGCTCAAAGATTACGAGGATTAGCAATAGAAAAAATGGGTTGGCTGCAAAAAGGAAAAATTTACGCTTCTATCGCTGTACCTTTAATTTTAAACGCTATGGCTAAATCGCAAAAATTAGAGGTAGTTCTACAAGCTAAAGCTTTCTCTGGTGATCCCGATCGCACATTTTTACAGGAATCAATCTTAACCAATAAAGACTATTTATTAATGATTGGCTTTCTATTTTTATTGGTTTTGGCAATTATTCTCTATGTAAAATTCGGGGTGGGAAAATTTGCCTGGTTGTTTTAAAATTAATCCCTATTGTAAGTAGTTAGGTGTTAAAAACTATGGCTCTTCGTTACCCTTTATGCTAAATCAACAGACAAGATGCCAAGACAACATACTTCTAACCCAAAAATTCCGAAAGTTTCTAAAGCCATAGCCTCTCCGTTTTATTAGTTTAA
>NZ_SFBO01000121.1:0-54689 GCF_007095705.1 Microcystis sp. Msp_OC_L_20101000_S702 | reverse complement strand
TAAGACCAGAACAGAGTAAATCTGTTAAGGCAGGTGCGGAACCCCGCAAGGGAAAGAAGCAGAAACCTAAATCGTGAGGTTTGGGAATCACCGTCCGTTTACGGCGGTGAGGATGTCAAACAGATATATCAATTTATTTTCTGAGAGTTATCTAGTGGGAGAGGAACAAAGAAGCTATTAACGACTAGAAAAGTGCCTTGAGCTAGTTTTTTTTAAACAGATAGTTGGGAGCAGAAAAACTACTTTTCTTTTTTGGTCTCAGGCAGAGAAGTTAATTGACTTAAGACATTTTGTTCTAAGTAACTCTGCACTTCCGTGGCGAGATTGAGAGCAAAGGGAGTGAGAGTTTGCAGTTCTTTCATCGGTTCTAAGGGAATCAGCAAGGAAACGGCTATCCAGGGTACTCTTTGTCTTTTTAATTGCGCCCATTGGTCAAGCCAATACCACACCGAGGGATCGTAATGACCACCACCTAGCCAAGCGTACCATTGCACCACGGCAAAAGTGCTTTGTGTCCAAGCCCGATAGAATCGAGCCGTGGCCTTTCCTCCTGACTGGGTGGGAATTGATAGCTCGGTTGTTTCCCCCTGATTCCAACGACTAATAGAACTTATATCTGACCATTCTACTCCCGGTTGACTTTTATAGTAAACCTGTGGCTTTAAAAGCACGGTGATCCTCTTGCCTTCAGGACTTTCCACCACTTGTACCGACCATTTTCTCTCAGCGATTTCAGCTTGGCTCCGGTCGGTGGTTTTCAGGTCAGAGAACTTGATTCCCGATTCTTGTAGGGCCAGCATTTTCTGAATATTACCGATTCTCGGTTGATCCAGCCAAGACCACTGGCCAGAAATTAAATTGGGTAAGATACCCCCTAAAATCAAAATCAGCAGCAAGCACAACAGCAGTAAATAATTACCCGGTAGCTTTTTTTTGATTTTATCTAACACTAAACTTACCTCGTCCGGAATTTTTCGACTAATCATCCTGGTTAACTTCCTCTTGAGCCAGGGACTGTTTCCTGACTACCTCGCGATACTGCATGATTTGGAAGACCAAAAAGATCAGTAACAACATCAAGACGGAGTATAAATCGCCCCCCCAGCCATCGTGGAATAATGTAAAGTTTTCCTCCTGTCCTGTGCCGTGAAACCAAGCTAAAAGCGCGTTACGAATGATGTTAGCTCCGACACTAATTCCAAAGGCGCTGAGGAGCATAAAGCGGGTTTTACGGCCGTTTTTGATGGTATCAGTCCAATGGAGCAGCAGCAGCGTGAAGTAGAGACTGGTGAATAACATTTTCAGCCCCGCACAGTAGGGAGCGACTTCCACCATCCTACCTTCTACCGCTATATAGACACCGTCAACGGAGACATCTAGGCCCGCTTGCTGGAGAATAAAACCAGAGCAAGCAGCAATAAAAACCTGTAGGGGTAGAGTATAAGGAGCGATCAGGTAGGGGATAGGATTAGGAGTCGCTAAGGCTGTTAAAAGTAGGGGAACTCCCTGTAATTTAAAACCTTCCCTTCCTTTTAACCAGAGACAGATTCCCGCTAAAATAATCGGAAAAGACATACTAACCCAAAGGGAGGAACCGAGGAGATACAAAATCGCTCCTAGGGTTAACAAAAACGCTCCGAGGGGGTGGGAGCGATCTTCGAGGCGTTGCCATTTTTTGCGATTCTGCCAGACAATATAGGCGGCGTAGGGAAGGCCGATCAAGCCGTGGCTAAAGTACTCGTGTTCGGTGCTGATCGATTTATTCAGCCAACCATCGTACCAGTGAAAGATCACCGGACCATAGATAACCGCCAAGAAACCGATCATCAGCCAAGATTGCCGATTTTTCTGGGAGACGGTGGATAAGGAAGGACTAATACCCATAGGACAGAGCGATTTAGTGACAAATTCTGAATTTATGTTACCCGATGATCGCAGTGATCTGTTCAACCACGATGGCAATTTGCTCCTCCCGGATGCCGGGGTACATGGGGAGAGAGACAATTTCTTCACAGAGAGTCTCTGCATTGGGAAAGTCTCCCTGTTGATAACCCAGGTAGCGATAGGCCGGTTGTAGATGACAAGGAATCGGATAATGAATGCCAGTTTGAATACCGACGGCAGTTAATTGTTCTTGTAGTTGTTGGCGATCAACGGGACAATGGGGGAGGAGGCGAATAACGTAGAGATGATAGACATGACCAGTCTCGGTTTCGTCTCTTATGGGTAAAATGCCCTTATCGGCTAAAGGAGCCAACAGCCGATCATATTGTCTTGCCGCTCGCTGACGGGTCTGATTCCAGCCTTCCAGATGGGGTAATTTAATGTTTAAAATGGCGGCTTGTATGCTATCCAAACGGCTATTAGTGCCGATATCGGTGTGGAAATACTTGCTTGGTGCGCCATAATTTCTTAAACTGCGGGCTTTTTGGCTAATTTCAGGATTATTGCTCACTAACATTCCGCCATTGCCAAAAGCGCCTAAATTTTTACTGGGATAAAAACTAAACCCCGCCGCCACACCGATGCTGCCGGCGCGATAACCTTCTCTACTGGCTAAATGGGCTTGGGCCGCATCTTCAAAGATAATCAGACTATGGCTGCGGGCAAAATCCTGTAATTGTTGGGGTGATACCATCTGTCCGTACAGGTGTACTGGGAGAATGGCGCGGGTGTTGGGGGTAATTTTTTGGGCGGCCGCCGCAAGGTCAATTAAGGCCGTCTCGAGGTGACAATCAACTAAAATCGGTTTGGCTCCCGCTTGAATAACACCCATGAGGGTGGCGACAAAGGTATTAGCGGGGACTAGCACTTCATCCCCGGCACCGATGCCGTAAGCTTGTAAAGCCAGGGCAAGAGCAGCAGTGCCAGAAGCTACTCCCACAGCATACTCGACTCCGCAAGCTTGGGCGAAGGCGGTTTCAAATTCGGCTAAAGCTTGGCCTAAAACAAAATCTCCCCGGTCGATAACTGTTTGGATTGCCTTGGTAATTTTTGCTTGTAGGGGCTGATTTTGCCAAGTTAAATCAACAAAGGGAACTTTGATTAAATGGGAATTCATCTATTGCTTATTTAGGGAGACATTATTAATTGTCAAGAGACTAGCATAGGTTTGAGCAAGTTGCCTAGATTTGTAGGCTCTCTTGTTCTTTCTGTCTTTTTCTTTGTGTTTTTTGTGCCTCTGTGGTTTATCCTTTAAAACTGGTTATTATGAGTGATTTTCCCGCTTTAACGGCGTTAATTCTGGCTGGTGGTCAAAGTTCCCGCATGGGACGAGATAAAGCATTGTTATCTTTTCAGGGTGTCTCTTTTCTAGAGAATATCTGTTTAATTGCCCAAGATTGTGCAGTACAAGTGTCTGTGATTACGCCTTGGCCAGAACGTTATGAACTGATCATTCCCCAATGCTGCCAAATAATCAAGGAACCTCTCCCCACTAGGGGGCCTTTATTGGCCTTTGCCTTGGGATTAACTTTTGTATCAACCGATTGGGTTTTATTACTCCCTTGTGATTTACCTTTACTCAGGTCTTCAATTATTCAAGAATGGTCAAGATTATTAGCCACTGTACCAGAAAATGCTATGGCTTCGGTTCCTCGGTGCGGCAATCGTTGGGAGCCTCTCTGTGCTTTTTATCATCGTCGTTGTTTAGCATCTTTGCAGACTTATATTAAGCAGGGAGGCACTTCTTTTCAAAAGTGGTTAAATGCCGCTGTGGTGGAGGAATTAATTATCGATAATTCCGAGATTTTATTTAACTGTAATACCCCAGAAGATTTAGAGATAATAATAAACTACCCAGATATTAACCGTAAGAAAACCTAGCACAAAAGGGAGTAAAAGTAAAGATATCGGCGAAGAAATATTGGATAAATGGCGATAACCATAGTAGAGAATTCCGGTTAGATAACCGCCAGTTACACCGATAATTGCGCCGATAATATCGCCATTTATGGATAAATAGGAAGTGAGCCAAATGACGAGGGAAAAGGGCAAAATTATTAAGCCACCTAAAAATATATCCCCGACGATACTACCATATTTATTAGTTAATTTTCTGCCCAAACAACTAGATAAAGTCAGAATAATAAAAGGAAATACTGCCCAGCCTAATAACAGTAAAAACTCGGATTTAACTGTCCAGTTTTGCCAAGTCAAAGCGATAAAAAAACTGCTGATTATTGCCGCAAATACCCCTGTAGCCAAAGCCTGATTACGGTTAAGCTTTAAAAAAGACTGTGCTAGACCGGTCTTGGGTTTGAGCAAAGATAAAAAAGATATTTTCAGCAAATTAAAAACAATAAAAAGAGTTTTTGACCACTTGATTGATTGCCGTTGTCGATAACTTTTATGAGAGTCTCTTAACTTATTAGCAATGGCATGATAGCGGCGAAAATTTCCCTGTTGCTTAAATTTCTTGGCTGCTATTTGGAAATCTTTTCGTGCTGCTGGCAGTTCCGAGAGTTCCTCTAGAGCCAATCCTCTTTGATAACAGAATTGGGGATTATTTGGGTCAATGGCGATTGCTTTGCCATAAGCTTCTAGGGAGGATTGGGTGTAACCGAGTCGTTGACGGGATAAACCGAGGTAATAGTAAGCTTGGGAACAATCGGGTTTTAACTGCAAAACTTGCCGACAATCGCTTAAAACTTGCCGATCCTGCTGATTATGGTAGTAAACTTCCGCCCGCTGCAGATAGGCCTGCCAAAATTGCGGATTAATTGCGATCGCTTGCTGGTAAAATGCGATCGCTAGTTGATAATTTTTCTCTTGAGCGTAGTGCCATCCCTGTTGATAAAAATCCTCGGCACTACGGTTAAAAGTGGGTATTTCTGGGGATAAACTGCGATCATACTCTTTTCTTTTGTCTTTATCGCTCAAAACCCGATAAGCTTGTTCAATTTCGCGAAATTTTGTCACTGCCTCTGGATCATTGGGATTATAATCGGGGTGATATTGCCGGGCCAGACGACGAAAAGCGGCTTTTATCTGATTATTACTGGCATTACGGGGAATTTGGAGGATTTCATAGTAATTTTTCATACTTGAATGGGGGGAGAATTTTCAACTACTGAAAACTGTTGCCAATGGCTCGCCGAAACGACTATCATTGTCAATTAAATAGCTTTTATTGAGAGTCGATCGCTTATGTCTGCCTACACTGCCTCCTCCCTGAAAGCGGAACTCAATGCACGGGGGTGGCGCTTAACTCCCCAGCGAGAGAAAATTCTGCACGTTTTCCAGAATTTACCGAAAGGCAATCATCTCAGTGCCGAAGAATTGCAGGAATTACTGGACAAACGGGGGGAAGGAATTAGTTTATCGACGATTTACCGCAGTGTTAAACTAATGTCGCGGATGGGAATTTTGCGGGAGTTGGAATTGGCCGAGGGTCATAAACACTACGAACTCAATCAACCCTATCCCCACCACCATCATCATTTGGTCTGTATTCAGTGTAATAAAACCATCGAATTTAACAATGATTCCATTCTCAAACACAGTCTCAAACAGTGTGAGAAAGAGGGTTTTCAGTTAATTGACTGTCAGCTAACGGTGATGGCCATCTGTCCGGAAGCTTTGCGGATGGGTTGGCCGTCGGGAATACCGAGTAATTGGGGTTGCACGCGTTCGCTGGTGGATACTCGTTTCCAAAACTGCGAGATTCCCGAATCAAAGGAACCAGAACCAGAAAACTAGACATCTAAGCGGACATTCCCAACTGAAAACCGAGAGCTTTTTTCTGCATTAATTGGAAAATATTATAAAATCCGTTGGCGCGGGAAGGGGTAAGACTGACTTTTAAACCGGTTTCTTCGATAAAATCCGGGGTGACTTGCAGGATTTCCGAGGGAGTCAGTCCATTTAACCCCTCGATTAACAAAGCAACTAAACCTTTGACTAATTGCGCGTCGGAATCGCCTTTGTACCAAACCTGGCCATTTTCGATGTCGGCAGTGATATAAACTTGGGATACACAGCCCTGGACTTTATTAGTGGGTATTTTGGCAGATTCTGGTATTGGTTCTAGTTTTTTAGCAAAAGCTAGTAATTGTTCGTATTTTTGCTTAGGATCGGTACGACGTTTGAGGCGTTCGACGATGCGATCGAGATTAGACGGGAGCATATTGCGAGTTAAAATAGGAAAAAATTAGCCAATAGCTTTTTTATATTAGCATTCTTGCGGAAGTTGCGCGCTGTGGTTATCGCTGCCAGGACTACCTTGGTCAGAGCGCCTCGAGGCTATCTGCTAGAATTGGCATCAATGAAATACCACGCTTGCAGGAGCTATGGATAAACGCCGTACCAAAAATATAAAATCTCCTTACAATACTAGGCAATACCGGACTGCCGTTTCAATTTCTTGCATTTTTTCTTCGGATAGTTTCCCAACTGGTGCCGAGGGGAAACGATTTTTATCAATTGAACGAATTTGAAAACCAAGAAAGACTGTTTCTAAAGGAAGCCCACTTTCATCAGTCGAAACGCGAACATTAGTCGGATAATCTTGGCGAATATTTTCTCCTTTCGTCCCCACCACTACCATCACCACTAAGGGTAACTGATTGATCACATCAATAGATAATACTAAAACTGGTCTAGTTCCTGCTTGCTCTTTTCCTTGAATCTGGTTAAGATTAACGAAATAAATTTCACCTCTTGCGATAGTCATTTTCTACAAACCGTCCATTTCAGAGACCATAAACTCCTGATTAATGGGGCTCTTCGTTACTTGGTATGGTTCGATAGGGGGGCATAAATCGACTAAATCCTTATCTGGCAAGAGACTTAATTGATTAGTTCGCTCTAGATAAAAAACAATTGACAAAAATCGCTAAATGCCTTTCTCTATAAGAGTTCCATCCCTTATAACCCCCGTCAATTGCATAACACAAACCGAAGAGCCATTAATGGTAGCGATTTCTGCTAAAATATCCTGATCATCTGCCATTATTTGCAATTGCTCTTCATCAATTAATTGAGTTTCTATTGTCAATTTTACTTTAGTATTCGGCTTAAGATTAAAGGTTTCAGTAGGATAAAAAGCTTCTCCATTGAAAATAGCAGTAATTTTTTGATTCATCATTTCTGTACCAACATAAATCAAGCTTCTCTTACTTGATGATACCAAATAAAGTATCGAAAACCTCCGCTTCGAGAGAGGAAACCCTCGCCTCCTCTCCCTTGTAGGTATTACTTCCGCGCTTTGCGGACGGTACCCCCTAGCATTAATCCGCCCAAGGTGATAAAACCGAGAAGGCTAGAAGGTTCTGGAGTGGTCGCAGTCGGGGTGGGAACCGTCAGCACCGAAGAGATTCCGTACAAAGGGCGGAATGCTACCGGACCGTTAAACCCTGGACCAAAATCGCTCCCATAACGAATCCAAGTTACGTTCGTTCCATAGCTCGATCCGATAGTTACTGGTACCGACCCAAGTGGACCTAAACCAGGTTCCGACCAAGCAACTCCCGAAGATAAAGTCCCCGTCCACACATCACCGAATAAATAATGACCAGATTGCGACATCGAAATACCACCATCATGACAAATGATGCCAGCCGCCGGTATATGGGGACAGATATCGCCATCCCACAGGTCGGAGTTACCGAAGGCGATCAGTTTGCCATCTAGACCATAGATAGGGACACTCGTGTCAACTGTATTGGTTGAGGTATTGTTGATCGCATTCACACTAGCTGTCGAACCGATCACCTTCCAAGTAATACTAACAGGGTCGATTCCTACATTCGTAAAAGCGTCATTTAATATTGTTGAGGTGTGCGCCTCATTGTCAACAAAGGTATTGTAGGTATTTATGTCAGTGCTTGTTGCTTGAATCGTGCCATCCGTAACAAATACCAAGCGATACTGATTACCAGGACTAAGACCAGAAGGAATCAGTTGAAAAGCTTCTGCAATGCCAGAGATGCCCAGATTCGCAAAGGCAACCCCAGATAAAATGCCCATAATCGTTAGTTTCATCTAAAATCAAGCTCTTTGAGCGTTGTAAGGATTATGCAAGTTTTGGAACCAAGTAAATTCCAGAAAAACACTACCCCCCCGCACATTTGTCAAGTCTTTTAAATAATTCCTAATATTTATTTCCGTTTTGCTCTCTGGCTCTCGTCCGGCTTCTCGACGGAATCGCTAAAATGATCAGGGGTGTTTTAGAGGCAAGTCTATGAGTGAACCAGTAACTCTTGAGGATATTTACCAGCTATTCCGCGCTTCCGCCGAGGAATATGATCGCCGGGCTGCCCAATCCAAGGCGGAATATGATCGCCGGGCCGAGGAATATGATCGCCGGGCTGCCCAATCCAAGGCGGAATATGATCGCCGGGCTGAGGAATATGATCGCCTGGTTGCCCAATCCAAGGCGGAATATGATCGCCTGGTTGCCCAATCCAAGGCGGAATATGATCGCCATAGAGTCGAAATAGAGAACCTCCTGGCCGAATCTAAACTAGAAAGCGATCGCTCGATGACAGAACTGAAACGCACCGTAGAACGAACCAGCAAAGCGGTAGATAGTCTGACCACTCGCTGGGGTCGATTTGTGGAAGAGTTGGTAGAACCGGCGGTTTTACGGCTTTTTCAGGAAAAAGGCATTGATATTAAGGAAGTTTATCCCCGTGCTAGAGTCAAACGTCAGGGCATCGCCATGGAAATTGATATCCTAGGGGTGGATGATACCGATCTCGTGGTGGTGGAATGTAAATCGAGATTATCTCAAGATGATGTAGATGAATTTATTGAAAAATTGACTCGTTTTAAAATCGCTTTTCCCCATTATCAAAACTATCGAGCCTACGGTGCAGTGGCAGGAATTGAAATCAACGAGGGAATCGATCGCTATGCTTATAAAAAAGGTCTATTTGTGATTAAACCCTCCGGGGATACGGTGGCTATTATTAATGATGCCGACTTTCAACCGAATACTTGGTAATTTCCCTAGTCAAAACAATCGCTATGGTTAACCTTTCCTACAATAAAAATCGCCTTCTTCCCAGTATCGAGAGGAAAGTGCGATCGCCGCTCAAGAACGTTTGATCGCCGCTCAAGCAGGTTTAGCCAAACAGGAAGCGGAACAAAAAGCCCAACGACTAGCGGAAAGACTAAGAGCGCTGGGTATCAACCCCGATGAAGTTTAGGGGTTGCTCCCCAGCAATTTTAGGGGATTAATCGCGTAATAATTCCGGTTCGGTTAATTCGTCGGTCATTTCCATCAGGGCCCGTTGGACGGGTTTAATCATCGGGTCGTCGATATTTTCTACGGTATCGTAGCGGACCCGCTTGGCCCGTCTAGCGACCTGCACGACGATCGAGTAACGATTGCTGGCCACATTCATCAGTTTATCGGTGAGATAAATCATCTCGGAGGAGTCGAATTTAAACCGTTTGGACATAGTTATATTTAGCCTTCTCTGGTGAATTTGGCAGTTGTCACTGATAATAGGTTAGTGATCAGTTTTATTACTCACTCCACCTTACCACATTTTGTCAACCTTAAGGATAGAGTCCTATTCCATCTAGATTGGATTTTGTCAACTACTTTTTACAAAACTTAAATCAATTTTATACAAGTTTAAAAATATACAAATAAAGAGATAATTTTTGAAATAAATAAACCCAAAAAAGGGACACCATTGCCGGGGCTGTAAATACACTTGAACGTATAACTTCCCCCTCGATTTAGCTTCCGGTGATGCTATTCCCATGGCCTTGACAGTGCCGGCGATCGATGGTTAAAAATAAACAGATGCTGGATCCCCATCCAACATCCGCGTTCTAACTCTGCACACATTTTGCTAAGTCCTCATGATAAGTTAAAAAACGCTTCCTTTTTGGGGGCGTTTTTATTTATTCGATTGAAAAAACCGATGACAATCATTACTAAAGCTGATAAGAAAGTGGGGTGTGGGGTGTGGGGTGTGGGGTGTGGGGTGTGGGGTGTGGGGAGTTTTCTCAGTGAACTGATAACTGATAACTGATAACTGATAACTGACTTCTAACCCAATTTTGGACAAAGATAAGTAAAAATTATTTATTGACCGTAAAAACTTGAGAATATTTAAATTAACATTCCGCAATATTTATAAATTCTTAAGAATTAATTGAGAAAGATTTTTATTTAACAACGATGTTCCAATGGTTACAGCGATTTGATAAAATTTCAGAATGGGTTGTTCTGTGCTTTTTTAGCCAGCAATGGTTGAAACCCTTGTCAAACCTAGAAGGTGATCCTATTTAAGACGGGTAAATTAGTCAATTTCACCCACAACGATGATCTTTTTTTTATGTAGTTTTATTGCAAAAAAAAAGTTTTTTTGACAAAAAGCACAAAGTATGATACAGGCGCAAGGTGTTTCTGGTGGCGAGTAATTATTGTAGAGGGGGGAGATGGGAGAATAAATAAAAGCAATCTCCTGACGACCGACGACCGACTACTGATAACTGATAACTGATAACTGATAACTGATGAAAAGATTAGCTTGGTTTGATCGCTTAGTTTTAGCGAGTATTTTGGCTTTAATTGCCGCGATATCGTCGATTTTGATCCAGGGAAATCAAGTCCCGACCCGAGGGGAGAATTTTAGCTGGCAAGGGCGAAAAATCGGCGTTAGGGACAATTATTTTACTTTAAGTTTTAATCGACCGATTGACCGTTCCGATATAGAAACCAGCTTGGTGATCAATCCTCCCTTACCGGGTAAAATTAGCTGGGCCGGAGATCGCTTGACCTATACTTTGACGGAATTGCCCATCTACGGCAAGAAATATCAAGTAAAGTTACCCATTGCCCAAGGTGAGGACTTTATCGGCGAATTTTACAGCCACGATCGAGCTTTTGCCTATATTGGAGTCAACCAAGAGGAAAGAGGCCGTTTAATCGTCTGTAATATCATTCAGGGGGCAAATAAGGTCACAGAACTGAAAAAAACCATCCTTACCCCTGGGGATCTAGTGGTCACGGATTTTCAAATCTATCCGAGGGGGGATAGAATTTTATTCTCGGCCTTTGATCGCTCTGACTTAGGACGAGATACCCCAAAACAGCAACTTTACACAATTACCACGGGTTTAAATCATGACGAAAATAGTCAAAATTTGCCTAGTGGTCGTATAGAAAGGTTTTTAGACGCGAAAACCTATCAAAATCTGCGATTTAATCTCTCAGATAACGGCAAAACCCTAATGGTGCAGAGAATCAATCACGGGAATCCGGGGGATGCCAGTTTATGGGTAATCAGGGATGATGGACAATCGCGACCGTTAGGAATACAAGGGGATATTTTTTTACTATCTCCCGACGGTAAAAAAGCGGTTGTCAGTCAAACGGGAGGGGTAGCGGTGATTCCTTTGGATGTGCAAGGGGGAAAACCGCAATTTTTGCCCACCTACGAGAAAATACTCGCTTTTTCCCGGGATGGTCGCCAAAAACTCATGGTGAAATCGGAACCAGATAATCAGCGATCGCTATTTTTGCTCAATGATCAGGGAGAGTCAAGACTACTATTAAGAACAGCTAATCCGATTATTAGCTGTGAATTTGAACCGCGACAGGAAAAAACCCTTTACTGTCTGAAAAGCGATCTGGTTATGGGCAGCGATGGCAAGGTGAAAGAAGAACCATTTTTAGCGATTATTGAGCTAAAAACGGGTAAAATGATCCCCCTGCTGGCCTTACCTAATTATCGTGACGTGCAGATGAGTATGTCTCCCGATGGCGTGGCTTTATTATTTGATCAGTTAGCAACCATACCTTTTGGAGTCGGAAATGATTTAGTCACTGGGGAGGGGTCGAGTATTGCCGATGGTCGTCTCTGGTTATTACCGCTTCCTGATCAGTTCAGTCCCAATAGCATCCCGAAAATTTTACCTCAAGAACTCAACCCTGGTTTTAAACCCCGTTGGCTGCCCTAACACAGCAGAATTAAGGAGTTAGGAGTCAGTCCCGATGAAAAAATTTTCACCCCCACAGATGAAAGAGGTTTCCTTCCCTACACCCCACACCCTACACCCTACACCCTCTTTCAAGTCAGGAGACAGGAGAGAAATCTTTCCCTAATCAGGTGACTCGGAGAATGCTGACTCCCGAAAACGAAAACCTCATACCTCACCATTAAGATAAGTGCTATATGCTACTTCAGCGATTTGCTTTTTTATTGCGTCCCAGTGGCGATATCGAGATCGAGCGGGGGATTCGGACTTTATTAGCCATCACAGTGCCGATTATTATCGGTGATATTTTAGATCGGTCAGAAGTGGGGTTAATGGTCGGTTTAGCGGCTCAAACCTTGATTTTAGCGGATGTGGGGGGACTTTACTGCCTGAGAGCGAAAACCCTAGTCGCTACGACTATCGGGATGGCTTTAGCTTTGATTATCGGCACATTAGCCAGTGCTTGGCTAGGATTGACCGTAGTGATAGTTTTTTGTGGGTTGTTTCTAGCGGGTTATTTGACGGTTTACGGGGAAAATGGGGCGTTAGCTGGGGTAGTAATTAGTTTATTGCTGCTTTTTGCCGTTTCTTTGCCATCGGGAGATATGGTCGTCGCTTTACAACGGGCCGGAATCGCTGTGTTGGGAGGGGGATGGACAATTTTTTTAGCCCTGTTTATCTGGCCTTTTCGCCCTAATCAGCCTTTACGTCAGGTAACGGCGGAAAATTTTCAGGGTATCGCCACCTATCTCCGTTCTTTGCCTTTACACTCTCGTTCTAATGCTCATGAGGAGCCATATTTTGACCAAATTCGCCAGCTGTTGCTCCGTTCGAGGAAAACTGTCACCTTGACGCGTCGGGGACGTTGGGGAAAGAATGAGCTGCGGGAATTGTTAATCGTCTTGATCGAAGATAGCGATCGCATTAATACCAGCTTGATTGCGCTGCGAGAATTGCTTCATCTTCATCCCTTGCCACAACTGACCACGGTGGGTATTTTATTAGAAGATATTCTCGTGCAAGTGGCGGAAATTAGCGAAGATATTGCCGGGTTAATTTTGGGTAGAAATAAACGACCGGATTGTGAGCGCTTGCAGCTATTACTCAAGGCGATCGAGCAGCAAAAAAACCTGCAAGCTAAAGTTTTAGAAAATGCCCAGGATGATTATAGCAGTTATGTGGCAATTTCCCAATTAAATAATCGTTTAAAAAAATTATTTAAACAGCTAAAAATAGCCAGTGAAACAGCGCAACATTTGCGGCAAAGCGAGAACTTTTCCGATAAAAAAAATCCCTGGCAGCGGAACTTTGAAGGGATAGAAAAAGAGTACGGTCAAGAAAAAGCTTGGTGGGAACCATTAAAATCTAATTTTAATCTAGAATCGCCCCTATTTCGCCATGGTTTACGCTTAGGTTTGGGAAGTGCGCTAGGAGTTTTGATTTACCATAAGCTAGGAATTACCCATAGTTTTTGGATTGGTTTAACCTTAGTTATTGTGTTAAAACCAGATTTTAGCTTGACTTTTCAACGCTTTTTTAATCGGGTGTTTGGCACGATTTTAGGCTCGTTTTTTGTTTTGGCATTGTTGCCAATTATAGATAATTCGATCTGGTTAGAAATTATTGGGGTGATTTCTATAGCGATCGCTTTAGCTTTAGTGCGATTTCACTATAGTTTGGCAGTATTTTTTATCACAATTTTTGCTTTAATTATCAGTCGTCTCGATGCCAGCAATGACGGGATTAATTTAGAGTATATCAGAATAGTTTATACTTTAATCGGTAGTGCTTTAGCCTTTGTACTTTCCTTCGGTTTTTTACGGGTTAATGAAGATGAACGTTTTTCCCTCGCTGCCATTAAAGCATTAGAAGCTAATCAAATATTTTTTCAGTCAGTTATGGCAGTTTATTTAGGAGAATCATCCTATCAAACTGCAATTTTATCTTCCTATCGCAATAAAGCTCGACGAGCAAATACAACTATGCAAACGGCCTTACAACGATTAATTGACGATCCTAGCACACCCTTTCCACAAATGGAACCGGCAATCACTTTAAGTAATTATATTCCTCGTTTTGGTCGCGGGGTGACAGTTTTATTGACGGAATTGGAACAATATCGCGGTAGTCCTCCCCATCCTAATCTAAGTCTGTTCACGCAACAAATAACCCAAGCTTTGACGCAATTAACCCAAGCTTTGCAAGCAAATAATCCTCCTTTTCCCTTACCTCCCCTCGAAGATACTTTAGAAAATATCCTCGATCATTTGCAAGAATTGCGAGAGGAAAGGTTAGTGGAAATTGGCCATCAAAAAGAGGGAACTAATCTCCAGAAATATTTAGGGGATTATAATATTGTCACCACGGAACTTGTGGAATTATCCAGTCGCGTTGGGGTAATGAACACAGCAATTGATCGTTTTATTAGAAGTTAAAATTTAGTTATAACAACAGAATTTAGCAGTCAGGAGGAAAATCGATTAACTTCGATAATTTCCGTATATTCAAAATTATTAGGACTGCGTTTAACCAGAGAATAATCAACACCATGAAGATTAATTAAATCCTCTTGACAATCTGCTTTCGGAGAATTATAAACTAACACATATTCTTTACCAATATAGGGAGAAATCTCGGTTTCTACTTCTCCTCTCCATTGAGTTTTTGTCACTAAAACAACTAACTGATTGGCTAATTTAGGAATAGCGATCGCGACTTGCCGACGATAGATATGATCAAGACTACCAAAAGGGGAATCCATCACCAGAGGAAAAGTGCTGCTATCAATTCCCATCAAAGTATTTTTCTGACTCCATTCTCGCACTCGATCGATAATTCCCCCGATAAAAGATAAACTAAGAATCTGATTTTCTCCGGTAGAAGCTGCCACGGGAATTGCGAATCCTGTGGTATTTTCTAATAGTCTTACCTCGTAATCGGGACTAATACGGGGAATATAGGGAGTAAAAGAAATTGAGCTAAAGATTTCCTGTACCCGTTTTTCTAAGGACAAACGAAACTGATTTTCTAATCTCTGTCTTACCTCACTAATGCGATTAATTGCCTCTTGAGTCGCTAAAATACGTCGTTGTCCTAAATTAGATTTTTCCTCTTTTTGTTGCTGTTTTTGTACCTGTTTTTGCAGGGATTCTAACTCTTTCTCATAGATATCTAGTTGATTTTTATTGCTGCCCTGTTCCAAGCGTAAATCTTTTAGGGAATCCTCGATCGCATCTAAGCGAGATTGCAGATTTTTAATATCTTCATCGGGATAATGGCGAAATTTATCCCGCACTTCATCTAATTCTGATTCTACTAAAGATAATTCTAAGCGCCACTGGTGAATATTAGCTTGATAATTATCCACTTCTTGCCAAAAATCTAAGACTTTTTTATCCATTTCTTTGACTGTGGAAGATAAGCGAATGGCTGCTTCTTCTACATCGGCCATTCCTGCTTTATTCATCCAATCTTGTACCTGTAAATAAGCTTGGCTATTTTCCTGTAATTCCTGACCACAAATACATTTTTTCCGCTCTAATAATTGTTGGACAAATTGCTGTTTGATACCACTGGGTAATTCCCCTTGTTGTCGTAGGCGATCGATTAATTGCTGAAAATTTTGATTAATTTCTTTTAAAAAGACTTGATAAGCTTGCTGAGAAATTAATTTCTTTAACTTATCCTTAGTTCTGACTAAATCTTGCCGCAGATTTCTTTCCTGTTGTTCTAATTTTTCTTTTAACTGTTTTAATTCCTCGGCACCGCTTAACTCTAGTAAGCGATTAGTCACGGCTTTTTTTAATTCTTCTTGCTGGGATAACTGGCTAATAATATCTTGCTGACGCTGTTTTAATTTCTCGAAATCCTGCTCAATTTTACTTTCCTGTTTTAATAACTTTTTTAAATCCGATTCCCCTAAATCTTTAAGCTCATCTTGTAAAGATTTCTTAGCTTTTTTTAAATGCTCGATCGCTCGATCTAATACTTTAACTCCCAATAATTCTTTTGTATCCTCGGCGATTTTACCTTGGCTGCTACTACGAAATTGATGATCGATATATTCCCCATCAAAAAAGAAATAACGGTGTAAACTTTCGGGTAAAATTTGATTAATAATATCCTCCGCTGGTTGATTGGGTGTGTACCAATTACCATCATCACCAGCGTAGAGCATATATAAACTATTTGAACCGTATTTAATCTTACTATTTACATCTTGGTAGGCGAAAAATTTTCGTTTTACCTGATAGCGTTTATTTTCATGTTCAAAGTTTACTTCTGCGGAACATTCTATGGAAGTTCCCGTGGTTACTTCCGTAATTGCCCGTTTATTAACTAATAACTCTGGTTCGGCAAAAGCTGCTGTAAATTTTTCATAAAGAACCCAGGTACAAGCATTTAAAATTGTTGTTTTTCCTGCCCCATTATTGCCATAAATTACCGTCGTATTGCGAGAACTCGCCGCTAAATGTATCTCAGGAGTCTTACCATAAAATTGTCGAAAATTACATAACTTTATTGATAGTAGTTTCATATTTATATGGAGGGGATGATGGGGAAGTTTTTTCAGTAAACCGATAACTGATAACTGATAACTGATTATTGGATTACTTCTTTAATAATTGTTAAAACATCATCATTGATATTGCGAGGATTGCGCTGGTATAACTTATCTCTTTCCAATTTTAAAACGCGATCGATGATTTTTCGCACATCTTCGGGAGCGTTTAAAATCGGTTCTTGGATATTTTGGAGATTATTATCAGGATTAGTCATAGGGCAGATTTTTTAATATTTACAGCTGCTGCATCTCCAACAAAATCCTTGCCGGGGTACGTTAATCTATTGCTAACGCACCCTCAGCCTAGATTGTTTCCCTAGACGAAACTTAAATAGGGTAACTTTTGCGCGGTAGATTGAATCAGATCGAGATTTTGTAACAGCTGTCTGCAGGTATCCCAACCCCCTTCTATTAACATCTGTCGGGAACCTTCATTCATAGACACGGTAGCGACAAAATCCCCCCATTCCACTGTCATGGTTGTCAAGGAAAGATCGACGGGAATTTCGGGATTAGCTGCAATTAAATCCTGTAAATGGGTGATGGTTTTAGCCTCAGCAGTGACACAGGGAACCCCATTAGCGATACAATTGCCAAAAAATATTTCGGCGAAACTTTCCCCGATAATTGCTTGAATTCCCCAACGTAAAATCGCTTGCGGTGCGTGTTCCCGAGAAGAGCCACAACCAAAATTACCATTGACTACCAGAATTTTCGCCCCTTGGTACTGGGGTAGATCGAAAGGATGACTCCCCTGTAAAGCGGCTCGATCATCGGCGAACACTTGTTCGCCTAAACCTTCAAAGGTGATACAACGCAAAAAACGAGCCGGAATAATGCGATCGGTGTCAATATCGTTGCCTCGCAAGGGTAAAGCTCGTCCGGAGATGGTTTTAACTTGACTCATGATCTTTTTCTAACTTTTACTAGCAGTGATAAAAAAGGTGGTTGCATCTTGCCATACCCCCTGATCGGTGGCGTTTTTCTCGATTTCTCGGCGATAATTGTTCACTAGAGTCGCAATTTCGGCAGCCGATAGGCGATCGAACCGCCTTTTTTTAACCATTGATACCATTTTGCCAGCACTGGCGGGATATCGGGGAAAAGTGCAATCGCCAGAGAACAGGTAATCAGATCGAAACTAGACTCGGCAAAGTCAATGGCAGCTATATCAGCGTTAATTAGGTCAATATTCTCGATATTTAATGCTTCTAGCTTTTTTTCGGCTCTGGCAATCATTTCCGGCGTGAAATCAACCCCGATGACACTTTTTACTTTTGGGGCAATTGCGACCGCTATAAATCCCGTTCCCGTTGCCACGTCTAGCACAGATTGTTTTTTTTGTAAATAGAGATAATTTACTAATTTAAGGGCGCGAGCTTGCGTAAAATCGTTATCGTAATCGTGACGACGGGCATAAAAATCAATCACTTGACGCTGATAATCGTTGCTCAACTTCTCTATTGCCCAATTATCGACAAAGACTGACCCAATTGACTTAAATTAAGAGCATGGCCCCCGGTAACTAGATAAACCGCGTCTGCTATTGTGCCAATTCTACGACAGAGATCGCCTAAACGATCGCGAAACAGACGACCGAGGGGATAAGCGGGAACCACACCCCAACCAGTTTCTTCCGCTACCAGAATAACATCAACGGCCGCGTTTTTGAGGGAATACAAGAATCGATCGCTAATTTCTAACCATTCAGCTGCCGACATTTCTAAACAATTGGCTACCCAAGTACCGAGGGAATCGATCAATAAACAGTGAGTAAATGGGCTATTATCAATAGTTTCGCTTAATTGTCGGGGAATTTCTCGGGTTTGCCATTGGGGGGAACGTCGCTGCCGGTGTCTTTCAATGCGATCGCACCATTCTTGATCTTTTTCATCCACCGAGGAGGTGGCGATATAAATAACGGGTTTTTGGCTGATTTTGGCTAAATATTCGGCCCATTCACTTTTCCCAGAACGGGCAGCCCCTGTAACTAGGATAATTTTTTCATCCACGATCGAGATTTTGGCAAATAACTAAAGTATATACGGAAGAAAACTGTCCTATTCTGCATCATCAAAACGGTGAATATCATCATCTCCTAAATATTCGCCATTTTGCACCTCAATCATCACCAGAGGAATAGAACCGGGGTTTTCCACCCGATGACGGGTATTCATGGGAACGTATGTAGATTCTTTTTGTTTGAGGAGAGTTTCTTTTTCATCACAGATTACCCGCGCTGTACCGGAGACGACAATCCAGTGTTCACTGCGATGGTAGTGCATTTGGGTACTCATGTGATGGCCGGGTTTAATGACAATGCGATTGATGCGATACCGGGAACCTTCCTCCAATACCGTCACTGTTCCCCAGGGGGGAGTCCGCGTCATTTCTAGGTCTTGGGGAGAAGGGGAGGGATCATTAATTAAGTCATCCATGGTGGTGGTCTCCAAACTTGATTAACATTCTAGTGGACAATCTCTGGTTTGCAGCTATTAGCTAAAGGTGTGTGGGGTGTGGGGTGATGGGGTGATGGGGAGAATAAATAAAATAATCTATTGAATCCTGTCTCGGAGTCTCCTGTCTCGGAGTCTCCTGTCTCCTGATAACTGATAACTGATTCAAGAGGGCAATTGTTTAAAATCAAAATTTGTGTCTTTACCCTTGACAGATGGCTCGGTTTGTGCTAAGCGATTAGCCATTTGTACCAGATCCACCCCGGTAGCTTGACGCAATTGTTCGGCAAAGGCAGTCATTTTGGGGACAAGATTACTATCACCCCCGTCCACTACCGTCACCGTTTGCACCTGCACTTCTGGGACACTAGCGACCATTAATTTCAGCAATAACTCCAATTTTTGGTATAAAAAGATGTTTTTAGCGTTATTTCCCGCTCCTTGCCAAGAGGCTGCCAGTTTTTTGGTTCCTTCCGCTTGCGCTTTCCCCTGTTCGATAATTTTGGCTGCTTCCCCCCGGGCTTTTGCGATCGCTTGTTGACATTCCGCTGCCGCAGGGGCGATCACATCTGCTTGTAATTGCTGTTTCACCTGCTTAATTCGGGCAGTTTGTACCGCCACTTCTGCCTGTACTTTAGCTAAATCGGACATAACCACCGATTCTACCTCAGCAATCATGGCGCCGCGCTTAGTTTGAGTGTCGCGCACCCGTTTTTCTGCGTCAGCTTTGGCTATTTCTAAATCTTTTTGGATACGACGCAAAGCGGTTAGGCGTAGATTCTCGGAATCCTTGATAATCGATGTTTTTCGGGCTTTTGCTTCGGCTATCCGGGCATCTCTCTGTAATTCGGCTTTTTGCTTCCGTCCGATCGAATCCAGATAACGCACCTCATCGGAAATATTCTGGATCTGCAAACTATCCAAAACTAAACCCAATTTTTCCAGATCCTGTTCCGCTTCTTCTAGGAGACTTTTAGCGAAAGCAATCTGATCGGAGTTTGCTTGTTCTGGGGTTAAATTCGCCAGGACACCGCGCAAATTGCCCTCGAGGGTTTCTTTAGCCAATTGTTCGATTTCCTTGCGTTTCTTGCCCAATAAACGCTCGATCGCATTATGAATAATCGGTTCTTCCCCAGCGATTTTAATATTCGCCACCCCAGTGACGATCAACGGCACACCGCCCTTAGAATAGGCATTAACCACCCTGAGATCGATGATCATGTTGGTCAAGTCCATTCGATACACTTGTTCTAGCATCGGTAAACGAATACTGCTGCCCCCTTTTACCAAACGATAACCGATGGTTTTGCCCGTGGCCGTGGGACGACGACTGCCGGCAAAAATTAAAACTTCACTCGGTTGACAGATGTGGTAATAGTTACGGATGACTAATAAACCCGCACCTGTCCCTAAACCGAAAACTCCCAGTAAAACAGCGATAATTTCCATAGATTTTATGTGGGTGAAATTGGTGATTATCTTTACTTTTAGCCGATCGACTCTCTGGCTGGTTGATTTTTTGGGGGTCATCGATATTAAACTAAAAAGTAAAGCTTAGACAGCCTATCTTTATCATGCCAGATCAGCCAATCTCGATCGCCCAATACTACCACGAGCGTACCAAATACGACCCCCAGACGATCGCCTCAAAAAGTAAAGGTCTTGATTGGAGTCAACAACCCTATCCCTTCAAAGAATACAAAATCGGTCAGACTTTCGATCTCAAACCCTACCTCTCCCGTCAAATAGTTCCCCAAAAAGGAGACTTTTGGCGACGTATATCGCGAATTTTGGGCTGTAGCTATGGTTTAACTGCCAAAATTGCTACTATGGGTAGTCCCTTGTACCTGCGTTCCGCACCCTCTGCTGGTGGATTATACCCCGCCGAGGTCTATCTGATCTCCCGTGGTACGGAATTTTTACCCGCCGGTCTCTACAGTTATCAAGGTCAAAGTCACTCGCTGCTTTTATTCTGGGAAAGTGATGTCTGGACGAACCTACAATCTGCTTGTTTCTGGAATCCTGTTTTAGAAAATACCGATATCGCTTTAGTTACCAGTGCCATTTTTTATCGATCCGCTTGGCGCTACGAGGATCGAGCCTATCGGCGTATTTTCCTCGATACAGGGCATTTATTGGGCAATATTGAGCTATCAGCCTCGATTAATGACTATCGCGCTCATTTAATCGGTGGTTTTAACGATAGTCAGATGAATGAATTGCTTTATCTTGATTCCGAGAAAGAAAGTGTCATGACGGTGATTCCTTTGGCAGATCTGCTCAATATCCGGGAAAATCTCCCCCCTAGTACCACGGCACT
This sequence comes from Microcystis sp. Msp_OC_L_20101000_S702, assembly GCF_007095705.1. Lineage (NCBI taxonomy): Bacteria > Bacillati > Cyanobacteriota > Cyanophyceae > Chroococcales > Microcystaceae > Microcystis > Microcystis sp. Msp_OC_L_20101000_S702. The sequence goes on along the minus strand of NZ_SFBO01000121.1, from coordinate 33,406 downwards.
CCCTTCGGCAACCACGACTCTTTATCCCAAAATTGCCGAGGGGGAATTATTAAACTCTCTACACCGAGCCACTATCATAGCCACAGATGAGAAGATAGAAGCAACTGTTACCCCGTCTAATTGGGAAGATAAATATAATTTTCCTTTTTGTCTAAAAGTTTCCGTGACATCCCGTCCCGTCAATTGGGGGGAAGATTTAATCGATCTGGAAAGTACGATGCTTAAACGCAGATCTACCCGCGCTTATAGTGGTGCTAGTCTCAGTTTAGACGAATTGCGAGCGCTGCTGCATTTTACCTATCAACCCCAAGATTATGCCGACCAAAATCTCGATCCCAATCCCGATTATTTTGATCTAGATTTATTGGAAACTTTTATCGCTGTTTCGGCAGTAACTGGATTAGAGGAAGGCTGTTATTATTATGCTCCTAAAGCCCAAGAATTGCGGCAAATTCGCTTTAAAAATTTCCAGCAAGAGTTACATTATCTCTGTTTAGGTCAGGATTTGGGACGGGATGCGGCTGCTGTGGTTTTTCATACGGCGGATCTGTCAAAAGCAGTGGCTAAATACGGTGATCGAGTCTATCGTTATCTTCATGCAGATGCGGGTCATTTGGGACAGAGATTAAATTTAGCAGCTATTCATCTGGGGTTAGGGGTTAGTGGTATCGGTGGTTTTTTTGATGATCAAGTTAATGAAGTGTTAGGAATTCCCTCCGATGAAGCAGTTATCTATATCACTACTTTAGGCCGACCAAAAGTTTTTTAAGGTGAGTTTAAACCATTATAAGGATTAAGAATAAACCACAGAGGCACAAAGAACACAGAGGGGAAGATAGATGATTATTGTTTAAGATTCTCTCAGATTTTCCCTCTCTAATTCGATTAAATTATCGATTTTTTTTAGCTTGGCATCCCCAGCAAGATAACCGATACCGCGATGTAAATGTAAGCGAAATTGTTGAGTTAGAGTTTCTTTATCGGTTCCTAATCCGTCTTGATGACAACGTTGTTTGAGGGCAATTAAGAAAATATCGGCCATTTCTCCCCCGAATACTTTCCAAGATAATTCTACATTGCTATCGGCAGGAATGGGAACGGGAGAGGGGAGACTCGGTTCAGCAAGGGAACGACAAAAAGCCCAACGACAGAGGATATTCCATTGGTCAATTTTGGTATAGCGTTTTAATTTTATGAGGCTATCTTTGGCGGTTTGAGATAGTCGAAAACGTTCGATCGGTGATTCCATAATCTATAATTTTACCTCGCTCTGACTGATGATACAATAGTTAGTCATTCTCAATCCTGTTTAATAGGAGAGTGGGAAGTGGGGAGCTTTTTTTCAGTGTTGCCAAAGGCGCGGCGTAGCCGTCCAGTAAACAGTAAACTGATAACTAGCCTCTGATAAATGATAACTGATAACTTTAGCAAACTCTCCTAGCTCTCTATAACCTGAGTATCCTAGCATTGTTCCCAGTATTATTACTACTAATACTATCCATAAAGGGTGTCTTTTTCCTTGATCTTTCCGAAAGTCCTTGACTTGTTTCGGTTTTTCTATTAAGCTCAACATATATTTAAAAAGTTGGCGGTCACTCCTCATCTTACAAAGACAGTGATCGCTTTTACTTTTGATATTCTGATGGGAGAATAAAACAGCCCTACTTGATAAAGGGAGTGTCTGACAGTTTTTAACACCTAACTACTTAATAATGGGTTTCCTTATTTTTCCAAACGAACCACATACCATTGTAGATAACCCTCCTCACCCAGGTCTAACTCGCAGTAATTATCGCGCAGATAGAGAGCTTTTTCCTCAAAACTAGAGAATTTTGCCAATTGTCGAGGACAAATCTCCGGTTTTGCGGCGATTAAATCTTTTAACTTATCCCGCAACTGGTCGGGAGTCTGGAATTGTTCAGATTGATCGGCCTCAAGGACAAGAAAATAGTCCCCTTGATACATAATAGAATCGGGCATCGCTGTTTGATAGTCTCAGTAGAAAAATTTTTGGCTATCTTTATCACTTTATCGCCTCAACGCTCGATCGACACCACCACTATGACAGACCATCTCACCAATCCCTTTCTCAGTCTCCCTTACGAAAGCGCCATGCAGGACTTGGGGGACCAATACTACGATCAAGTTGCGGCTGCGGATTTTCCCCGTCATATCCTTCGTTTTCGCAATGATGCTTTATTACCTTTGGTGGGAATTCAGCCAGAATTAACCTTAGATGAGCATTTTATCGAGGCTTTTGGTAAATTTCAAGCCCTGACCCCCTTTTTAGCCCTGCGTTACCATGGTTATCAATTTGGCGAGTATAATCCTTTTTTGGGAGATGGTCGCGGTTTTCTCTACGGTCAAGTTAGGGGTATTGATGGCAAATTATACGATTTTGGTACGAAAGGATCGGGACGGACCCCCTATTCCCGTCATGCGGACGGTAGGTTAACTCTCAAGGGTGGAGTTAGAGAAGTCTTAGCTGGGGAAGCTTTACGCGGTTTAGGGGTGAATACCTCTCGCTGTTTGAGTTTGGTGGAAACGGGGGAACCCCTCTGGCGCGGCGATGAACCTTCCCCGACGCGATCTTCGGTGATGATTCGAGTTAGTAATTCTCATATTCGTTTCGGGACTTTTGAGCGTTTATTTCATATTAAACGTAGTGATTTAATTAAAAGACTCCTCGATCATGTGATTATTTATTATTATCCTGAAATCGATCCCCAAGATAGCGATCGCTATTTAAAATTTTACGCCGCTTTGATTGAAAGAACCGCTAAATTAGCAGCCCAATGGATGGCCGCAGGTTTTTGTCATGGGGTTCTCAATACCGATAATATGTCAATTACTGGGGAAAGTTTTGATTATGGTCCCTACGCTTTTATTTCTTCCTATAACCCCCAATTTACGGCGGCCTATTTCGACTACGGTGGTCGTTATAGTTACGGTAATCAGCCTTTTATCTGTCGTTTAAATCTAGAGTTACTGCAATCTCCCCTGGCCATGGTTGTCTCCTTGTTAGAGTTAGATATGGCCTTGGCTAACTATGACCAGCACTACAATTTTTATTATCAAAAAATGATGCTTAAAAAGTTAGGTTTTGAGGATATTTTTACTCCCGAATCCGCTTTACTGGTTAGCAAAACTGTGGAAGTTCTCCAAGAAACTGGCCTCGGTTATCACGACTTTTTCTATCAATTAAGTGAACAATTTAATTACGGTTGGCGAGAAAATAGTTCTCTAATTCTTGAAAATATGGATTTACCGAAAGCTGATTGGCAACGTTGGCGAGAGTTATATAGTTTGGTCTTAAATCAATCACCCCCAGATTATTTGTCTCAAATTGACGACACTTTAAAGCATTATAATCCTAAAACTGCTTTACTTAGACCGCTAATCGAATCGGTTTGGGAAGCAATTACTTATAAAGACGATTGGCAACCTTTCCACGAATTAGTGATAAAATTACAAAATAAACAGTAATTAAGTAATAAGTAGTGGTCAAAATTAATTTCTTGGTTAGAATAGGCAAGAGGTAGTTAAATATGTGTAAGCATCTCACCTTTGTAACCTCTAAATCAGGTTTTTATGTCAAGCTATTTTGAAAGCCTTGCTAGAAACCAGTTTTAGGGACAAGTATAATTACTCACTTGCATAAATGAGATGCTCCCCTTATTTAGGTCATTTCCTGAAATGCGTTGGACAAAAATTGACCAGACTTGGCGATCAATGTTTCCCTTCTAACCATTAAGAGTGCCAAAATAATAGTAAAATTTTGTGACAAAGTGCAGTCAGCTCTAAGAATCTTTGCTAGAATTCTAGAAGGCTTCTGTGATAAGTCTCCTTAAAAGAGATTGTTTGCAGTAAACTAATCTGGCTAACACGCTTTTGGGTGTGATATGGGGAAATTTTCTTGCGATTGCGCCCAAATGGAGTGATATACAGAAAGTTGACTCATATCGTTACTCTGGAGAGTGGGCTCTTCTCGACTTTGTGTGATAATTTTTGCTTATGAAATTGTGAAATGTTTACTGGGAAAGACTTTTAGGACTATTTTGTTAAATAAACTATCAGTATAGACCTCGTTTCCACACAGAAACCAGAAGAGCCGAGAGTGTTATACAGAAAGTTGACCTATAATATGTAGTTAGGCACGAGGAGAATAATACGCATGCTGATATCGAGAGAGTACAAGTTTATATTCGTCCATATTTATAAGAATGCTGGCACAAGTATTACAACGGTGCTACGACCATTTGCAATAAGTCCATGGCAGTGGACAGCTCATAGGTTGATAAAAAAGGTGGGCTTTCCTTCTCCTTTCTTTGATCCTCATCCATTTCCTGCGCATGTCAGTGCATCCAAAATAAAAGAGAGTTTTGGAGCAGAGAAATTCAATGAGTATTTTTCATTTGCTGTAGTCAGAAACCCATGGGATTGGCAAGTTTCACTCTACAAATATGCGTTGAAATCAGAAACACATCATCAGCATGAGTTAACAAAAAATTTAGGTAGCTTTGAAGAATATATAAAATGGCGATGTGAAAATGAAGTTAGATATCAAAAAGATTTTATATATGAGAACAATGAGTTGCTTGTTGACTTTGTTGGGAGATATGAAAGCCTAGATAATGACTTCAACGAAATATGCTCTCGCATTGGAATCTCCGTCTCGTTACCAAAACTAAATGTATCAAATACAAAACCATATCAGAGTTACTATTCTGAGAAGAGTAAAGAACTTGTAAAGGAAGCATTTGAACCTGATATTAGGACATTTAATTATGAATTCTAAAAAAGTGCGATCGCCGATCTTGTAGGGTGCGTTTCCTAATCTGACTCCCACTGCTCCACCGATCGATTTTGGGGAACGTACCATGCCCATGGATTGAAGCTGTGAGTTTAAGTACGATGCCGCTCTGGTGGGACCAGTTGAGGAATGTTAGGGAAGATTCCCCATGTTTGGTTAAAATAGAGGGGCAAAAGTCGCCACAGGGTCGCTTCAATGACAGTTCGACAACCCCGCTACAGTAAAGAAGAATTTGCTCGACGTGGTAATGAGATTTATCAATCTCAGGTACGTCCCCAAGTCGAGGAGGGAAATCAGGGGGGAATTGTGGCGATCGACATTGAAACAGGGGCTTTTGAAGTAGCGGATGATTTGATAAGCGCAGCGAAGCAACTTTCTGCACGAGTGCCTGATACTCAGACATGGTTTGTTCGCATTGGGCATTCAGCCGTCGATCACTTTGGCGCAAGCTGAGAACAAAGCCATGATGTAAGGTCGTGTAAATCAAGGGTGTGAGGCGACGTTGGCGATCGCAGTCAGAAACCATGAAACAACGCAGATAGTAGATGCTGTAATTGATACAGGATTTTCAGGTTTTCTCACCTTGCCGTCTGACATAATTGCTAGGTTAGGGTTTATTTGGGAGGGTCGAGATCTTGCGACATTAGGCGATGGGACTTTCTGCACGTTTGAAGTTTACATCGGGCTTGTGATCTGGGACGGGCAATATCGTGAGATTTACATCAACGAATCAGAGACGGTTCCGTTGATTGGGATGCAGCTATTACGAGGATAAGATTTGCGAATTCAGGCAATTGAGGGTGGTTTAGTTACGATCGAAGCGTTGAAGTAGAGTGCGATGCTGAAGGCACTGGGTAGCAGTACGCCATCGCTGCAGCAACGTGAAAGCTAGAATATATTAAGCCCTATACGCTAGATGTTGTCTATGACTGAACGACTTGAGCAGGCGATCGCCCAATTAAAAACCTTGTCAACCGCTCAACTAAATCGGGAATTTTTTGGGTTAATACTGCTTGGGATTGAATTGTTCCTTCAATTTTAGCTGTGATAATTTTGACTTCCGTGATTTCTTTGTGTAGGTTAATAAATTGCTTGTTATTTTCTTCTCTCAGGGTTTCTAGTTGTTGGCGATTATCTTCCTTTAGCGTATCAATTTGCTCGCGGGTGTCTTCTCGCAAGGAACTTATTTGCTCACGGGTTTCTTCTCGCATTGTCGAGAGTAAGTCTTTCAATTATTGAATATCATTGCTGGTAACAGTAGTCATAGAATTAACCCCAAGAGAATCTATTTAACCGGCACTCTTTGATTTTATTATATTTCACCTACGCTAAAAAGATCAAATTCATCAAATTTAATTACCTCGGAGTCAGGATAACGGGTATCAAAACGATAACTGCTCACGGTTCCTTTTTCTGTATCTAAAATGCTAAAAACCGTCAGATCATTACTGGCAATATAGGGTAAAGGTTGATTAACCAAATCCACTAGAGGAGCAATATTCGGGATAATTGCTGGTAATCCATTGGGATTACCGATGGCCGCATAATTTCTATCGAGAGGTACAGGACGTTTTTTATCACCTAAATGAGCGCCATAACTATTACCAACGTTAGAAGATTCAAGAAAATTCATACCCTTAGGACTAAGAAAACGATTCCATAAATGAGAATGACCATAAAAAACCAAATTAACCTTGGCTGATTCTAATAAGGGAATGAGATCACGAATAATATAATCATTTTCTTGGGGATAATCATAACGTACTGATCTAACTTTTCCCGTGGCATCCCGTTCAATTGTCGGCACGGGATCGGTGTAAGGTGGCACGATATTTCCTCCTAGGGTATGGGGAGGATGATGAAACATAACTACTTTATATTTAGCCTCTTGAAATTCTCGACTATTTAACTCTTTTTCTAACCATTGATATTGAGGACTACCCTGAGCAATTGTCTCAAAAATATGCTGACCATAACCCCAGCACTCTGGTCTATCTAAGTCTATTTGATTTTCGTAATATCTTCCCCTTGCACTGGGTTCTAAATTGGGATTTCTCCAGATATTAGTAACATATAAAACCACTAAACGAATATCGCCAAAAGTGAGAGAATAATATTTATTTTGAGGCAAAGAAAAAATTTCTTCGTAGGTTTCTGTGTTAAAAGCATTATTTTTTAGCCAGTTTTCACTAATTGCTGCTGTATCCTCCGCTAGTTGTTTAGCAATAAATTGAGGAATAGCATCTTTAAACTGTTCATTTAAACCTCTAGAAGTAGAAAATCTGCCCATAACTTCATGATTACCAATAGCAGGAAATAAGGGAGCATTTTGAATAATTTCTCCCCCTTTATAAATAGTCTGAATACCATTCTTTGTCAGAGGATAATTAGCACGACCTTGTAAACAGGGAAAAAATGCCCCACCGCGACTATCATCAAACCATTCGGAAGCTCGATCGGGTATATTAACTAAATCTCCTGCTAAAAAAACTGCATCCACCTGTCCAATAGTTTCAATAACTTTTTGTAAATTAGCGGCAGTCATAGGCATTAATTGATGATCGGAAGTGAGCAGAATTTTGAGATTAGTTCCTTTTTTTGGTCTTGGGGTAAGAGTATAAATATCACTTCTAATCGCTTTATTTTCCTGAAAACTGGTGACTTGATAGGGAATCCTTTCCCCCGGATTTAAATCAGTAATTTCGGCCTGATGTCGCCAGATTTCTCGATCGGTTAAAGATTGATAGGCTTCAAGGGTTCTCGATTGAGCATCTTCTCTAACTCTAGTTAATTTGCTAGTACGAGCGGGGTCCATTTTCTCTAGTTTTTCCCCGTAGCGCACCTGATGACCAGTGCCAAAAAATTCCGTAAACCAAATCACTTGTATTGATGTTTCGGTGGGTAATTGTAAAAAAGGTTCGGTTAAAAGTTGCTCCTTGTTCATTGTCGCTAAAAGATAACTGCTGTGCTGCATTTAAACAGTCTTAAGGAATAATTGAGATAGTCCACAACTTCACCGGTAATAACTAGCAGATTCCCTATTTTATCGGCTAATCTAAAACCTTAGACTCTAACTGCTGCTGTTGCCAGAGATTTTGATAGACTCCGGGGACTGCGATTAACTCCTCGTGGGTTCCTATCTGGACAATTTCTCCGAAGTCCATGACAAAAATGCGATCAGCAGTGGCAGCGGCCAATAATTGATGGGAGATAAAAATCACGGTTTTTTGGCTTTCTTGGCTGAGATTTTCCAAAATAGCCGTGGCCGTTTGATTATCGACGCTAGATAGGGCATCATCAAGGATTAAAATCGGTGCTTGGATGGCTAAAGCACGCGCTAAAGAGGCCCGTTGACGTTGACCCCCGGAAAGAGTAATCCCACGTTCTCCCACTAAAGTTCCGTATTTTTGCGGGAAATTCTCGATTTCCTCCTCAATTCTCGCTTGTTTGGCCGCCGATTTCACTGCCGAAAAATTCAGCAGCGGATCGCCATAACGGATATTATCTTCGATGGTGGTACTAAATAAAAAACTTTCTTGGGGAACATAAGCGATCGCTTTTCGCAGATCTTCAAGAGCAATTTGAGTGACATCTTGATTATCAATAAATAACTGTCCTTCCGCAATATCCAAAAGACGGGGAATAGCGTTAGCAAGGGTAGATTTTCCCGACCTGATCGCACCGACTACCGCTACCATTTCCCCCGGATTAATGGTAAAAGAAAGAGATTTTAAGGCTGGTTCTTTAGCATCAGGATAGAAAAAAGTCAAGGCTTTGGCGGTAATTTTTCCTTGAATATTTTTTAGGTGAATACAATCGGCATTGTCTTTAATTTTAGCCTCAGCTAACAGGATAGTTTCTAGGCGATCGATACTCACTTCTCCCTGTTGGTAGGCCGTAATAGTGAAACCTAATAAAGCAGTGGGAAAAACTAATCTTTCCGCCAAAATTAACAGAGCAATAAAGTCCCCAATGGTGATATTATCCGATATAATTTGTCTAGTACCGAGGGCAAGCAACGCCAATAAACTCACATAGGATAAAGCTTCAATCAGGGGAAAAAGAAAATTACGAGTCTGGACTAAATCTAAATTAGCCTGTAATAATTTGCGATTTCTTTGTTTAAATGCTAGGCGCTCGTTACCTTCTTGGGCATAGATTTTAATCAGAGTAATACCACTCATATCCTCTTGAATTAAATCGCTCAGATGCGAGAGTTTTTCTTGTACTTTTTTCTGTTGCCGCTGCAGACGACCACTAAATAACTGCACAGCAATTAACATCAAAGGATAGACAGAAATGGCGGCGACTGAAAGGGGAATATGAATCGCTAACATTACGGGCAAAGTTAACCCATAGGCAAAAAAAGTATTAGCCAAACTGAGTAAAGCAAAACCCACCAGACGACGGATATTATCCACATCGCTAGTGGCACGGTTGATTAAATCTCCTGAAGTTTGTCGAGAAAAATAGGCGGGTTCAAGGGTTAATAAATGCTGAAAGATTTTTTGTTTAAGATCGAACTCTACCTGACGACCGATCCCGAATAATAGCACTCTGGAAATCATGCGGATAAACCACATAATCGAGGCTAAAGCGATAATAAAAATCACATAGTAAATGATTTTTTGGAAGTCAAAAGATTTACTTAAATCATCGATGCTATCCCGGATTAAAAGCGGTATATAAACACCCAAAAGATTAACAATAAGCAAAGCAACTACCCCACCAGTTACTATTTGCCAATGGGGACGTAGATAATTTGCTAGTTTTTTAATGCGAGAATAAGCCATATTCAGTTATCAGTTATCAGTTATCAGTTATCAGTTATCAGTTAGAACAGGGAACAGGTAAAAGGGGGCATAGATAATCAGTGGGTTATTTTTCTCCTTGTCCTGATTTGGTGGCGGTTTAACATTAGAACCACCCTGGGGCGGTTTACCCGGGGGTTGATCAATTTTAGCTTGATAGCCGCGCTTAAATTTATCATATCGTCTTTCTTGTTTGTCCGACATTTAAGTTACCTCTGTTTGATCCTGCCAAAATTCAATATAGCGAATTTCCTCTGCATTAATCAAAATAAGCCGCCCGCGCATCTAAATTAGTCTAGATCGATAGGGCAACACCAGAATACTGGAACACTGGAACAGCAAGGGTTATCTGCTTTTTAGCTAACTTAATAATGCCCAGTTTAAATTCGTCTTAGCTTATCTTCAATAGTTAAAACTACCCCTTCTAATTCGGCGAACTCATCTAATAAAAGGGAAGCATCGATCGATAATAATATGCTTTTGCCCTTGGCAAGTTCCAAAGCATAACAGAGATTGTCTCAAGCTGCTGGCATCGCTAATACTTGCGGGGATTTTTCCGTAATCGGTAAATAGTAACCGGTAATCAGTGAACTGCAAACTCAAATCCGATAACTGAGTCAAGATAGCTAAAAACCCCCATCGCTCTGCCATGCGTTTCAGACAAATTTTTATGCTTTTATTACATGGCTGACAATATTTTGTAACAATCTATACGAATTTTCCTGTTGAAGACTGTAAATTTAAGTTAATTGCTTCGGTAATAACCCTGAAATAAACTGATCTTTCTAGCCCAGATGACTAAACTCCCCCTATCTATCTATCCACTCCTCAAAACTGTTATGCTTCTAGAAAAAATCTCTTAGACAAAAACTACTGCTAAATCTCCCCAGATGGAGAAGCAAAAGCGATCGAGAGATAAAAATAGTCAAAGCCTCCTTACTGAATCAACAGTTACTTGCAAGAAATTTTCTCGGTTATCACCGCAGTCAGTTAGGGGAAATAATGAGAATTTTTCACCGTTTCATCACCTTTGTTTAGTTTCTAATCACGATTTTTTAGTCCATGAGTAAACTTTCTAGACGTAGATTTATCTTCACTGCCGGAGCAACTGCCGTAGGAACAGCAATTCTCCACGGTTGCGCCACTCCCAATAATACCGCGACCAGTCCCTCCCCGGCCGGCAGTCCTGCAGCTTCCCCCGTTGCCAGTGGAGAAACTCCCGAAGTCACCACCGCTAAACTAGGTTTTATTGCCCTCACCGACGCTGCCCCCTTAATTATCGCCAAGGAAAAAGGTTTATTCGCTAAACACGGGATGCCCGATGTGCAAGTGATGAAACAAGCTTCTTGGGCTGCAACCCGGGATAACCTCGAATTAGGTTCGGTGGGTAACGGTATCGATGGGGCGCATATTTTATCCCCCATACCCTACCTAATGACCTTGGGCAAAATCACCAAACAGCCCGTACCAATGTATATTCTGGCGCGTTTGAATACCAACGGTCAAGCGATTTCCATTTCTAATGAATACATGGATCTAAAAGTTGCCCTCGATAGCGGTGTACTGAAAGAATCCTTCGCTAAAGCTAAATCTGCGGGCAAAGAAGTTAAAGCCGCCGTAACTTTCCCCGGTGGTACTCACGATCTCTGGATGCGCTATTGGTTAGCCGCCGGCGGCATCGATCCGAATAAAGATCTATCCCTAATTGTTGTTCCTCCGGCACAAATGGTGGCTAACATGAAAGTCGGCACTATGCAGGCTTTCTGTGTGGGGGAACCTTGGAACGCCCAATTAGTTAACAAAAAACTCGGTTATTCGGCCTTGATTACTGGGGAATTGTGGAAGGATCACCCCGAAAAAGCCTTCGCTTTACGCGCCGATTGGGTGGATAAAAATCCCAAAGCGGCAAAAGCTTTAACCATGGCTGTTCTGGAGGCGCAGCAATGGTGCAACGATCCCGCTAATGTTAAGGAAATGTGCGAGATTATTTCAGGACGGGAATGGCTGAAAATTGACCCCGCCGATATCTTGGGAAGAATGCAAGGTAATATCGATTTCGGTGATGGTCGCAAAATCGAAAATAGCCCCGTAGCCATGAAATTCTGGGCTGATAACGCGTCCTATCCCTACAAGAGTCATGATACTTGGTTTGTGACTGAAGACATCCGTTGGGGCTATATTCCCGCCGATACGGACATCAAAGCTTTAGTTGATAAGGTTAACCGGGAAGATATCTGGAGGGAAGCCGCCACAGCCCTCAATGTTCCGGCTGATCAAATTCCCACCTCTACCTCTCGCGGTGTGGAAACTTTCTTTGATGGCGTTACTTTTGACCCCGAAAATCCCACCGCTTACCTGAAATCTCTCAAGATTAAAAAGGTTTAAATCAGTGAGCAGTGATCAGTAACCAGTCAACAGTTAAAGATGATTTGCTCATAACTGGTAATTAATAACTGATAACTGATCACTGATGCTGATCACTGATAACTGAACCACTGATAACTGATAACTGATAACTGATAACTGATAACTGATTATGGCTGTTTCTATTTCTCGTCGTTCTCAAGGTCCGAAATGGGTAAAAGACCTCAAAAAAAAATTACCCAAACTAGCAACTTCGGCGATTGCTTTATTAATTTTCCTCGTCATCTGGCAAATACTCTGTTTTAGTCCCGATGCTCCCCTCCCTAGTCCCACTAAAGTGGTTAGCGATACCTGGGAATTAATTATTAATCCCTTCTTCAATAATGGTGGCACGGATGTGGGGTTATTCTGGCAAATTTTCGCCAGTTTACAACGGGTGGCCGTCGGTTTTACCCTTGCCGCTATTGTTGGCATCGCTGCGGGTATTTTAATCGGTAGCAGCGCCCTAATTTATGATGCGATCGATCCGATTTTTCAAATCCTGCGTACCGTTCCCCCCCTAGCTTGGCTACCCATCTCCCTAGCGGCTTTTCGTAATAACGAACCTAGTGCCATATTTGTAATTTTTATTACAGCAATTTGGCCAATTATTATTAACACAGCCGTGGGAGTACAACAGGTTCCCCAAGACTATAAAAACGTCTCTAGAGTGTTGAAATTATCCAAAGTTGAATATTTTTTCAATATTCTTTTTCCCGCCACCGTTCCCTACGTTTTCACGGGATTAAGAATCGGTATCGGTTTATCTTGGTTGGCGATTGTAGCGGCAGAAATGCTGATCGGTGGCGTGGGAATTGGCTTCTTTATCTGGGATGCTTGGAATAGTTCCATGATCAGTGAAATTATCCTCGCCCTGATTTATGTGGGTATTGTTGGTTTCCTACTCGATCGCCTCATGGCCTACATCGCTAAATTAGTTGTACCCGAAGAAAATAAATAGGGTTTGCGGCAAAAAGTTTTTCGGTGGGGGCAGGGTGTGGGGAGCTTTTTAAGTAAACAGTAAACTAAAAACTCACATCTGATAACTGATAACCGATAACTGATAACTGATAACTGATAACTGATAACTGAAAATGTCTGCATTTATTGAAGTCGATCACATTGATAAGGTTTTCCCTCTCCCCGATGGCCGTCAATATATCGCCCTAAAAAATATCGATCTCAGCGTTACTCAAGGGGAATTTATCTCTTTAATCGGTCACTCCGGTTGCGGGAAATCCACCCTCTTAAATATGGTCGCTGGACTCGATCGCCCGACGGTGGGAGGGGTGATTTTAGAGGGAAAAGAAATTAAAGGTCCCGGTCCCGATCGCATGGTGGTGTTCCAGAATTATTCTCTACTGCCCTGGTTAACCGTCCGGGAAAATATCGCCCTGGGAGTTAACCGTGTGCTGCGTCATCTACCGGCTGCTGAACGCAAAAGTGTCATCGAACATAGTATCGATATGGTACACCTGCGCCATGCCGCCAACAAACGACCGGGAGAATTATCGGGAGGCATGAAACAACGGGTAGCGATCGCCCGCGCTTTAGCCCTACGGCCAAAAGTCCTGCTACTTGATGAACCCTTTGGGGCGCTGGATGCGTTAACCAGAGGCAATTTACAGGAACGTTTGATGGAAATCGTCGAGGAAAGCCACGTTACCTGTATCATGGTCACGCACGATGTGGATGAAGCCCTATTACTATCCGATCGAGTGGTGATGTTAACCACCGGTCCGGAGGCCCATATCGGTCAGATTCTCGATGTTCCCATTCCCCGGCCCCGGCATCGTTTAGAAGTAGTTAACCATCCCAGTTACTACTCCCTCCGTAACGAGATCGTTTATTTCCTCAACCAACAGAAGCGATCGAAGAAAGTCGGCCAACCCACCGAACCAGTAACAGTGATCGGCCAAGCTACCAGATTGAAAACCAATCCCACCATCGGTTTTATCCCCCTCACCGATTGCGCTCCGATTATTATCGCCAAAGAGAAAGGTTTCTTCGCCGAGGAAGGATTAGAGGATGTTGTCCTGCAACGGGAACCCAACTGGAAAGCACTCGCCCAAGGAGTGGCCACCGGTCGTCTCGATGCAGCCCAGATGGTGGCGGGAATGCCCCTGAGCATGACCATTGGGGCTGGAAATAAGCCCTCTGTCCCCGTGATTAGTGCTTTGGTACTCAGTCGCAACGGTAACGCCATCACCCTCAGCAATAAATACAGGGAATTGGGGGTAGAAAAACTCGAGGACTTAAAGGATGCCCTCCAGCAAAGTCCCGATAAAATCGCCACTTTCGGCATGGTTCACCCCGCCTCCATGCACAATCTACTGTTACGCTACTGGTTAGCTAGTGGCGGCATCGATCCCGATAGTGATGTCAATTTAGCCGTAATTCCGCCGCCTCAGATGGTTTCCCTACTAAAAGCGGGTAAGATCGACGGTTATTGTGTGGGGGAACCCTGGAACTCCTACGCCGTTCACGAAAAATTAGGCTACGTTATCGCCACCGATCTCGATATTTGGCCCGGACACCAGGAAAAAGTCCTCGGAGTCAAGGAAACTTGGGCAGCGAAACATCCCGAAACCCATATCGCCATGGTGAAAGCTTTAATTAAAGCCTGTGAATACTGCGATGATCAGCGTAATCGAGAAGAAATCGTTAATATTCTCAGTCAGCCCCAGTATGTGGGTGTGGATAGGGCAATTATCCGCCCCGGTTTCCTCGATGGTTACGATCGCGGTTTAGGAACTGCCCCCGAACCCCTATTCCGATTTAATCAGTTTTACGTCGATCAAGCTAACTGTCCAGGCCGCAGTGAGGCCCTATGGACCCTAACTCAGCTTGCTCGTTGGGGTTACGCACCGTTCCCCCGCAACTGGGTGGAAGTGATTGAACGCGTCCGTCGTCCCGATCTGTTTGGTGAAGCTTGCCGGTCCCTGGGCCTTCCCGATTTGGAACCCGATCGCCACAGTTTTGCCCTCTTTGATCATCTTATTTTCAGTCCCGACGATCCGATCGGCTATCTGGAACGTTTTTCGATCCGTCGCGATTATCGCGTCTCGGAAGTTCTCCTCGATGATCCCGTCGCTAATTAATGGTTGTGGTGGGCAAAGCCCACCTTAAAATAAATCTAGGACGAATATGCAAACTTTTACCGATAAGACCGTGAATTCCAGCACCACCACCCAGCCTTTTTTATTAGTTAGTAATGTTGCCAAAGAATACCCCTCTCCCGAAGGGGTTTACACCGTTTTAGACGGTGTGGAGCTGCAAGTCAATGAGGGGGAATTTGTCTGCATTATCGGTCACTCCGGCTGCGGTAAATCGACCCTTTTAAATATGGTGGCGGGGTTTTCTTCTCCTAGTCGTGGGCAAGTGCTGCTACAGGATAAAGAGGTTAAGGAACCGGGACCGGACCGGATGATGGTATTCCAAAATTATTCGCTTTTGCCCTGGAAAACTGCCTTTGAGAACGTTTATATCGGGGTTAGTTCGGTTTATCCCCAAAAATCTCACGCTGAGAAGGTGAAGATTGTGGAAGAAAATCTATCCTTAGTGGGATTGACAGAAGCTGCCCAGAAAAAACCCCCCCAATTATCGGGAGGCATGAAACAACGGGTTGCGATCGCCCGCGCCCTGGCCATTCGTCCCCAAGTCCTCATCCTCGATGAACCCTTTGGGGCCTTAGATGCGATCACTAAAGAAGAATTACAGGAAGAATTGCTGAAAATCTGGCAAGAACACCAGTTAACGGTGTTGATGATTACCCACGATATCGATGAGGCTTTGTTCTTGTGCGATCGCTTGGTGATGATGACCAACGGCCCAAGTGCTAAAATCGGGGAGGTGTTAAAGATGCCTTTTGCTCGTCCCCGGGTTCGTTCCCAAATTACCGAGGATCCCCGTTACTACGAACTCCGCAATGAAGCTCTCGATTTCCTCTACAATCGTTTTGCCCATTCGGAGGATCCCAACGAGGATGCCCCCGAACAACCCCGCACAGAAAATCTCGTGGGTAAAATTGTTACTGCTATTGGTGGCATAGCTTTACTCGCTTTTGTCGGTTTTAGTCTAATACAAATGTTCACCAGCAAGACTGCCAATACTACCAATCCGGCTACCATCGAGGACTCCAGATAGGTAACATTTATCAGTTATCAGTTATCAGTTATCAGATTTGAGTTTTAAGTGACAGTATTAAATATAAGTTTCTTACTATCTTTTCACTGATTACTGTTTACTGATTACTGACCAAGAATAAACCAGAAAGAGACAAAGAACAAAAAGCTGAAACCCGATCAGTTTAACTTATATAGTAGTGATCGATCTTTGTGTCCTTTGTGTCTGGAGTGGTTCGTTCCACTCACCCACCCGCAAGACTGTATCTTAGAATAGATTTTAATCTCTGGAGAGTTTATCAGTGATTAAGATGTTCAAAGACCGATTTATCACCGATATCGTTGGGGAGAGGTTGGCTTAATTTTCTCAGAGCAAAGATAACGAATAAAGTCGCCCAGAGAATTAATAGCCCCTTTTCCCAATTTAAGGGCAATATCCCCAAAAGATGACCGAGTAAAAGGGTGGGAACTAGAGGGGTTAAAAACTTGGTTTCTAGACGATTAAAACAAAAAGCTTCTTTGAAATAAATCCCCGTGAGACTAGCAAAAATAAAGCCAACACCCAATAAACTCACCGGATGGTTATAGACAAATTCTAGGGGAGAAAGGTGAGAATAGAGGCTGAAAATTAGGGAAGTAATCGCCCCGATTAGCCAAAAAAATTGCAGGAGACGATGGAGGGGAATTAAATATATATGGATAGTCAATAAACTGATGCCTAACCCCAGACAAAAACCCATGTATAAAAGGTTAGTCAGGGGCAGTAATTGCGGTCGGGTGAGAACTATAATTGTAGCGACAGCGAAACTAAAAGCCGCTAAATTTAAACCCAGACGGTAGAGACGCACCCCTAGGCGATCACTATCCGTAATCGTAAACTCTCCGAATTGACCTTGATAAACTCGATCGACAGCAGGGGAAGTCATAATGCTCTAAAGAAAAAGGGAAGCTTAGAAAAGATCGACTACAAATTATCTTAAGCTTAAATTATGCCAGTAGCCCCACTTCTCCCTCCTCTCGGCTGACTAATTGCGAGTTAGGATCAAGGTTACATTTCCTTTAGATTTTTAAGCCATGTCGTTGAACCAAGAATCCCTCGCTTTTAGCCATGGGAGGGTCAAGAACTCAACTAGCGAAATTTTGATCGTGGGCGGTGGTATCATCGGATTAGCGATCGCCGTCGATTTGCAATTGCGCGGGGCAAAAGTTACCCTCCTAGTTCGAGATATAGCTCAGGCCGCTAGTCGTGCGGCTGCGGGAATGTTGGCCCCCCATGCAGAAGGCATTCCCCCGGGCCCGTTTCTCGATCTTTGTCTGCGATCACGATGGCTATATCCAGAGTGGAGCCGCAAAATCGAGGATTTAACGGGGATAAACAGCGGTTACTATCCCTGTGGTATTCTTGCTCCCATTTACGAGCTAGAGCAGCCCGTTACTACCGAGGAAGTTAATAAAATTTGGTTAGACAGCAATGCAGTTCACCTCTACCAACCCGGACTAGGTAAAGATGTGATCGGTGGTTGGTGGTATCCCGACGATGGACAAGTGGACAACCGGCAGCTAGTGACTGGGCTGCAACAAGCGGCCGAAAATTTAGGGGTAGAAATTCGCCAAGGGGTAGAAGTCCACGCTATACAGCAAAAGCAGGGAAAAGTCAAGAGTATTTATACCTCAATTGGGGAATTAGAAGCAAAAATTTATATTTTAGCGACGGGATCTTGGGCCAGTCAACTTTTACCCCTCCCCATCCATCCCGTCAAAGGTCAAATGGCCGCGGTAAAAATGCCCCCTAACCAGACCTTAACTAGGGTTTTATTCGGTCCCCAAACCTATCTGGTTCCCCGTCGCCATGGTCGTTTAATTATCGGGGCCACTTCTGAAAAAGTCGCCTGGCAAACTGGCAATACACCCCAAGGATTGCAAACCCTTTTTGCGCGTGCTACCCGTCTCTATCCCCCTTTAGCTGACTGGGAAATCGAGGAAATGTGGTGGGGATTCCGCCCGGGTACACCGGATGAATTGCCCATTTTAGGCCGCAGTAGCTGTGATAACCTGATTTTAGCCACGGGTCACTATCGTAACGGCATTTTACTCGCTCCTGTCACTGCTTCCTTGATTGCTGACCTGGTGATTAATGACAAAGTTAATCCCATTTTGACCCATTTTAGCTGCGATCGCTTTAATCAACCATCACCCGTTACTATTCCACCTATGTCCTTAACTATTATTGAGAATAAACCCCAAGCACTTTTATCGCCCCAGAATGATCGCCTCACCATTGCCGGGAAAACCTTTCACTCCCGCTTGATGACTGGGACTGGCAAATATGCCAATCTGACGACTATGCAGGAAAGTATTAGTGCCAGTGAATGTCAGATTGTCACCGTTGCCGTTAGACGAGTACAAACGAACGCACCCGGTCATGAGGGATTAGCAGCGGCGATCGATTGGTCAAAAATCTGGATGTTACCCAACACTGCCGGTTGTCAAACGGCCGAAGAAGCGATTCGGGTGGCTCGTTTAGGACGAGAAATGGCCAAATTATTGGGACAGGAAGACAATAACTTTATTAAACTCGAAGTTATTCCCGATCCTAAATATTTATTACCCGATCCGATCGGAACTTTGCAAGCGGCGGAACAATTAGTTAAAGAAGGTTTTGCCGTACTGCCCTATATTAACGCCGATCCTCTCTTAGCCAAACGTTTAGAGGAAGCCGGCTGCGCCACGGTTATGCCCCTAGGATCGCCGATTGGGTCGGGACAGGGGCTGAAAAATGAGGCAAATATCGCGATTATCATCGAATCGTCCCAAATTCCCGTGGTGGTCGATGCTGGGATCGGTACACCCTCAGAAGCAGCCCGGGCCATGGAAATGGGGGCCGATGCTTTATTAATTAACAGTGCGATCGCTATGGCGGCCAATCCGGCTATGATGGCCCAGGCCATGGCAATGGCGGCAAAAGCGGGACGTTTAGCCTATTTAGCGGGAAGAATGCCGATTAAGTCCTATGCTAGTCCTAGTTCCCCCCTGACGGGAACGATCGCCTAAGCGATTAAGCTAGGAATGGGCTGTTTTCAGCTATTAGAGCCAGCAAAAATCTCTATGACTACAGACAATCAAACTGAGTATGTTGCCGCTTTAACTGATTTACACCGTGGACTTGACCGTAAAGGGCCTGGTGACTCTGACTTCTCCCTAAAAATTTTGAGTAATCTCTCTATTTTGCCCCTCAAGCCACGAATTGCCGATCTAGGATGTGGAAGTGGTGCCAGTGCTTTACTGCTGGCACAATACTACCAAAGCCCTGTCATGGCAGTGGATTCCTCATCGGTTTTTATCGACGAACTCAAAACCCGAGCAAAACAGCTTGGTCTTGAGCATTTAATCATTCCAATTCATGGTGATATGGCTAAACTTGATTGGTCAGTGGGTTCAGTTGATCTACTTTGGTCTGAGGGGGCTGCTTATAATCTTGGGTTTGAGCAGGCTCTTAAAATCTGGCGACCGCTTGTTTCTAACAACGGGATTGCCGTCATCTCGGAGATGAGTTGGTTTACTGATGAGCTACCAGAGCCGGCTGTGGCCTATTGGCAAAACGCCTATCATACAATGGGTAATGAGTTTGAGAATATCGTTCGGGCTAATAGGTCTGGTTTTAAGGTACTTTCTACCCAGAGGCTGCCCAGTCAGGTTTGGTGGCTAAATTATTATCAACCTCTCCGTGAGCGAATCGGGCAGCTGGAAATCAGCCCAAGTAGCCCATCGGTTATTCGTGAAACCGAAGAAGAGATGAAACTTTTTGAGAAATTCAGCAACTTCTATGGTTATACCTTCTATGTTCTGCAAGCGGCCTAGAAAAAAAGCCGTCCAATTTATGATCAGCTTTGTTTCGCAGTAATTCCTATCGTTAGGTGCAAGAGCGACAGGAAACTCCCACCCTGCAGCAATTGCGGGAACAACAAATTAGAATCATCGAAACCCCTTAAAATAGGGGAGATTTGTCCATCTCCCCCCACACCACAGATCAATAAATCGTACAATTAACGCACTTCAAACAAACGATTGTCCGGTAAATTACTAATCGATCGCTGGAGACTATTCAAGGATTTATTGTAATCAACGATCGCCTGCAGATAACGACTTCTGGCATCGGTTAAATCCCGTTGGGAGTTGATAACGTCCGTTTGGGTTCCAACACCCGCCTGAAAGCGTAAACGGGCTAATCGCAGACTTTCGGTGGCGGATTCAATGCTTTTTTGCGAAGTTTTGATGTTTTCTTGGTTAGAAATCAAACTATAGTAGGATTCCTCCACCTGAAGGCGGATTTCATTGCGACGGAGGGAGAATTCCGTATCGGCGCGATCGATATTTCTTTCCGCTTGACGAGCGCGAGCAAAAGCACGACCACCATCAAAGAAAGTCCAGCGAATCCGGCCACCGACGCTAAAACCATCGCCAAAACCAGCTTCATCACTGAGATCGTTAAGGACATTATACTGGCCCAGAAGGTCCACTTGGGGAATCACCGCCGAAATAGCGATCGAGCGGTCTTCTGCGCTAATTTCCCTCTGTAAGAGTTGTTGTTCTAATTCCGCGCGATTTTTGTAGGCTAAAACGATACTATCATCAAGACTTAAGCCCCAAGTTCCCGCCTCGCGAATCTCATCGGCAGCGGTTAACTCGATGTGCTGACCGACACTCAATATCTGTGCCAGTCGCCGTCGGGAAATACGCTGGGTAGAAATCGCCCGGGTTAAGTCTTGGTTAGCGTTAGCTAGGTCAACTTCCGCCTGTAGGACAGCAAATCGGGTTCCTAGTCCTGCTTGCTCCAATAATTGAGCATCTCGTAAACTTTGACTAGCATCTTCGATCGCAGCTTGGGCGATCGCAACTTGGGCATCACCCCTCTGTAATTCATAATAGGCATCGGTGGCATCAAAACGAGTTTGTTCCGAGACTCGTTCCACCTCTAATTCCTGTTGCCGGATGACTTTTTCGGCCCTTTTGATCTGGGCTGCCCGTTCACCCCCTGTATAAACCCCATAGACGATGCTAACACTACCCTGAAAGTTGGTACTATCTTCTGGTGTAACGGCTGGGATTCCCTGTTGACGAGCCAAGTTATTCTGTCTTTGGGCAGCTGCCGATTGATCTTGAGTGAGACTGGTTTCCGCTTGGGCCGTGGGTAATAAGGCCGCCTGTTGTTCCTTTAATTGGGCGCGAGCGATTTCCAAATTAATCCGCGATGTCTGTAAGGTCTGATTATTTTTTAAAGCTAATTCGATCGCTTGATTTAAGGTGATCGGTTGTACTACCCTAATATTCACCTCATCCGGTTTGGTGGGAAAAATCAGGGGATTGCCACTAGGATTAAGATAATTAGGGGCCTTGGGATCCGCTTCCGTGGTTGCCGGTGCCGCCGAGGGACCAGGTAATTGAGACACTGGATTGGCAGTAGGTCGGGGTTTCTTCAATAAATCGGCAGCGGACTGAGTTTGTGCCTTAACCGAGGATTCAGCCAAGAAAATCAACCCAAGCACCGCACTCACGGTAATACCATAACGCAAGAGCAACATGAGTATCTCGAAAGTAAACAGTAAACGATAATAAGTAAACAAGCTCACACCACTATGTTGGCCGATTACTAATTACCGATAGTAACACGGGAGCATGAAAGCCACCCTCTTTTAAGCGCCGGCTAAAATTTAGATTCGATTGATTTTGAACGGGACATCAAAACAGCATTAGATTTAGCCCAATACTTATAGGAGGTTCTCTATGGCTACAATTCAGACTTATCCTTGGGATTCAGCAGATCATTTGAAAACAAAAGAAGATATCGCTGCTTATCTGGAAGCTGCCCTCGAAGATGGCGATCGTAGCTTAGTAGTGGCAGCATTAGGCGATATTGCTCGTTTTCAAGGGATGACTCATATTGCTCGTGAGACGGGTTTGGGACGGGAGAGTCTCTATAAATCTTTGTCGAATCGGGGTAATCGGTGAGTTTGCTACAGTTCTTAAGGTTTTGCAAGCACTTGGGTTACGCCTGCAAGTTGTACCCATTATCGAAAAATCCCTAATCAATAATCCTACTGACTTGAAAGAGGGTGTGGGGTGTCGGAAGAATAAATAGAAATAATCTCCTGTCTCCTGTCTCCTGAATAGGGCTATTTTTTCAATTGCTTAACCGCTTGATAGATTTCGGGTAAACGCTTGTAAGCGGCTGCTACCTTGAGGAATAGTTTATGAGGCATAGCAGGAGAGCCAGAAACCACTTCTCCTGCACCGATATCGTTGTGAATGCCAGCCTGAGCGGTTGCGATCGCACCGTCCCCGATCGCTGCTTGATTGGCAATGCCCACCTGTCCTGCTAAAATAACGCGATCGCCCAATTTTACGCCTCCTGCCATGCCCACCTGTCCTGCTAGGGCGCAGGCTTGGCCAATTTGGCAATTATGGGCAATATGGACGAGATTATCGATCTTAGTCTGGCTACCGATGCGGGTTTCTCCCACTGCCGGACGATCCACGGCACTATTACAGCCAATTTCTACCCCATCTTCTAAGACCACGATACCCGATTGTTCCATCTTAAACCAGCCTTCGGGAACTGGCACAAAACCGAAGCCCTCCGCACCAATAACAGCGCCACTGTGGATAACGCAATCATTGCCGATTTGTACCCGTTCGTGAATGGTACAGTTAGCGTGGAGAGTTGTGCGATCACCAATATGCACCCCGGGGTAAACAACGGCGTTAGGATGAATGCACACCCCATCACCGAGGATGACATTCGCTTCTACCACAGCATGGGCCCCGATGGCAACTTTATGGCCGATTTTAGCCGATGGATGCACCACGGCAGTGGCGTGAATGTAGGGTTGGGGCTGAAAGGGTTGATAGAATAATTTGATGGCGTGGGCGAATAAAAGTCGGGGATTGGCACTAGCTAACCAAGGGATGCCGCGTTCGTCGGCCTGTTGTTGTAAATTGGCATCCAGGGGCAGAATTAGGGCAGTAGCCTCAGTTTTGGCGACAAAGGCAGCAAATTTTCCCCCTTCGATATAGCTAATCGTATCGACTAGGGCGGTTTCGATGGGAGTTATGGCTTTAATTTCGGGATTTCTGTCGGGATAGGCAGTTAAACTGTGAGCAGAGACTAAAGGGCTTAATTTTTGGGCAATTTCACTAAATCTCATAAATATATATTGCGATCGAGATAGGGCTTATCCTAGGATAGTTTAAAACTATACCGATAATCTTGTCGTTATTATAGTCAAAAAAGTTGCCAGTTTTTCAGGGAATAATCCCTGTTTTCCATTTCAACAAAGCCGATCTCGATCTGGAGCGGTTTTGGGGATAATTTTGCTCTCTCCAAAACCGATTGGTTTTAGTTTTTACTCCTCGATCGAGTTAATACAATTGACCCGAACAGTATTAAGGCGATCAGAGTTGATGGTTCGGGAACTGTTTGAAAATCTAGGTTGAAAATTCCTGACTCTCCCCAAGAAAAGCTAAGATCTACCAGCTTAAAACTGGCTGAATATTTTCCAGGTCGAGAGGCAAGAAACTTCGGTAAAAAGGAGAAGTTATCACCAGTACCGATCGCATAGATATCGCCAGCATTAGCTAAAATTGTCTGTCCTAAAGAGTTAGCTACTGTTAATCCATCACTAATCTCTAACAGTTGTAAGGATAGGTTGGCATTACCTAAAGACCGATTCCACCGTCCCCCAGAACTGTTAAAAAGAGCTTGTTCTCCCAAGTCAGAGGAATTATTAATAGTTGCCACTGATTGCATCAGTAGATTGCTATATTCCTCCCCAGTGGCAGCACTAACAAAACTATTCTGAAAAATTCCTTTTCCCGCAATTAAGGAGAGAGGAGGCAATCCTGTAGAAGTCTCAGGAATGCGATTATTGCTGTTAGTAGGATTAACTACTGGATTACTAGACGGTCCGGAATAACTGTAAGTGCCGATACCGTGAAAATGAGGGGTTCCCTCTCGGTGAGCAACCAGAAGAGTTAACCGGTTATAGTTAGGATTGGCTAATCCCTCATAGATGCCCCGAGTTAAGGTGATTTGATTATCCACCCCGATATAAAATTCGGGCAAACTCTGACCAATGGCAGGCTCTTCAGCCTTAGCCACAGTTACCAGGGCGAAAGAAAGCGATAAAATGAAGCTAACGGCGATAAATGGAGATGTAGGGCTTTTTTTGCGGATTTTATTCGCATCACAAACTAATCCTACCCTAGAGACCTGTAGAACCATGATTTCTCTTATTAATTAGAATGATAATCATTATCAATTTAGCGAAAAACCCTTGTTCCGATTCACTTTTGCCAAAAAAGTTAATTTAAGTTAACGTGAACAATGCTGTCGGAATAAGTTGCCCGGGCCAACAGGCAACGGTGGAACAGCAGCAGGTTCTCTGGGAATGAGGCCAAATCCCGTCAAAGTTTATCTTGATCGGAAAAGATCAACAAGGCTGTGTTAGGTTTTGCAGTGGGGAATCTGGGTTAAAATAGACCGAGAAAGTTAACAAAAAAATTGTCTCGCTCAAGTGGGCGAAAATCAGCTTATGACCCTTGCGGTGGCGATCAAAAACTTAAAAAAATCCTACGGTCAGACAGCAGCGGTTAAAGATATCTCCTTTACCGTGGCAGCGGCAGAAATCTTCGGTTTACTCGGTCCCAATGGTGCGGGGAAAACCACCACGATCCGCTGTCTTTGCACCCTTGCTAAACCCGATGGCGGCAAAATCGAGGTGGGGGGTGTCGATGCCCTGAATAACCCCAAATCCGCCCGTAAACGCCTGGGTTACGTTGCCCAAGAAGTCGCCCTCGATAAAATGCTCACCGGCCGGGAACTGTTGCAACTACAAGCGGCTCTCTATCACATTCCCGCTCAAAAGTCAAGAGATCGAATTAAAGAATTAATAAATCTTTTAGGATTAGAGGAATACGCGGACAAAAAAACGGGGACCTATTCCGGCGGCATCAAAAAACGGCTGGATTTAGCTGCGGGATTACTGCATCAGCCGGAGGTTTTGGTGCTGGATGAACCGACTGTGGGACTCGATATCGAAAGTCGTTTGATTGTCTGGGATTTTCTGCGACAATTGCGGGCGGCCGGAACCAGTGTATTAATTACCAGCCATTATCTCGAAGAAATCGACGCTTTGGCCGATAACTTGGCAATTATCGACAATGGTATCGTCATCGCTCGCGGTACCCCCTCACAACTGAAGGAGCAACTGGGTGGCGATCGCATTACCCTGAAAGTGCGGGAATTTTCCCCAGAGGAAGAAGCTTTCCAAGCGAAAGAATTATTATCCCGTCTGCCTTTTGTCGAGGAAGTAATCGTTAATACCGCCCAGGGTAACTCCCTGAATCTCATCGTCACGGCCAATAGCAATCCTTTAAGCAAAATTGAACAAACCCTAGCCGAATCGGGATTACCCGTGTTTAGCATGGCCCAATCCCGTCCTAGTCTCGATGATGTCTATCTGGCGGCCACCGGACGCACCCTGATGGATGCGGAAATTGCCGCCGCCAGCAGTCGCGACCTGAAGGCGGAGAAAAAACAAGCGATGAAGGAATCCTAGACCGGCGAGAAAGGCGGTAATATTGCCCAATTGTCCCGTTAAATCATCTATAATTGGAGCGATCGACTATCTATCAATCAATATGAAAGATAAACGGGTATTGCTGACCGGCGGTACGGGGGGACTGGGTTTAGGAGTCACTCCGGCGGTTTTACACCATGGCGGTCATCTAACCATGACCTATCGGGAGGAAAGGGAGGTAGGTCGTCTGAAATCTCGGCTGAGTGCGGCGGAATTTGAGCGTATTCGCTTTGTCAGGGTGGATTTAACCCAAGAAACTGCCGTGGCTAGATTAATTGATGATCTCGGTCGGGTCGATGTTTTAATTCATCTAGTCGGGGGTTTTACCATGGGGGCGACGGAGGAGTTTAGCTATGAAGATTGGCTAAAAATGTTTGATTTAAACCTCCATAGCACTTTTTTACTGTGTAAACACTGTTTGCGCTCGATGAAACTTCATAATTATGGTCGTATCGTCACTATCGGTTCTCGTGGTGCCGTACAACCGGGGGCAAATTTGGCCGCCTATTGTGCCTCGAAAGCGGCGGTAGTGGCTTTAACCCAAGCGATCGCAGAAGAAACCAAACAGACTAATATTACCGCTAACGTGGTTTTACCAAGTGTTATCGATACTCCGAGCAACCGGGAAGCGATGGGAGAGGCAAAGGCCAAGGACTGGGTAAGTCCCCAATCTCTAGCCGAGGTGATCTGTTTTCTAGCGGGGGAAGGGGCGAAAGACTTGCGCGGGGCGGCAATTCCCGTCTATGGTTCCCTGTGAGTGTTTTTTGTCTTCGGACTGATACACTGATGACGGCGCTCGCTCTTGCTAAAAATTGGGTTTAATTTATGCTTATTCCGATTCTTATCAGTGTTACTATCTTACTTTTATCCTATCTGCTCGGTTCAATTCCCACGGGTTATTTAATCGGTAAATACAGCAAAGGTATCGATATTCGTGACTATGGTTCCGGTTCCACCGGGGCCACCAATGTGTTGAGAACTCTGGGAAAAACTGCCGGGGCGACGGTGTTATTAATTGATATGTTAAAAGGAATGGCGGCGGTAGCCCTGGCACGAGGACTATATTTTATTGATGTCAATCTTCTCCCAGAAAGTTGGTATTATTGGTTAATTATCGGGGCAGCATTGGGAGCAATCATCGGTCATAGTAAATCGATTTTCTTGAATTTTAGTGGTGGTAAATCCGTCGCCACCAGTTTAGGGGTTTTATTAGTGATGAATCCCCTAGTGGCTTGCGGAACTTTGGCGAGTTTTTTAGTTATTCTGGCACTTTTCCGGATTGTTTCTTTAGGTTCAATTATTGGGGCGCTGGTGGTCAATATTTTAATGATTGTTTTGGGTCAACCTCTCCCCTATATTTTATTTAGTTTGATGGGGGGAATCTATGTGATTGTTCGTCATCAGGGTAATATTAAAAGATTGTTGGCAGGCACAGAACCGAAAATAGGTCAGAAAGTACAGCCATCATCGGAATTAGGTTACAGCGTTTCTTCTACAGATGAAGTGTAACCTAATTTGTCTCATCTCTAGACGACTGGCTCATGTTCCCCGTTGCCCGTTCCCTAAAACCAGAGACTTCGTAACTCACCCTTAAGATAACTGATACTAAATCTGTTGAGTATAGGCTACATATCAGGACAGGCAATAGGCAATAGGAGCAATAAATAATTCTTTAAATAACCAGATTTAGCATCACCCTTAATTATTGTTTTCCTAAGCCTAGTTTTCTGGTTACTTTAAAGTTGGTTTCGGTGTTTGATAGGGTTTGGGACTAATCGAAGGGACTATCAAAAGCAGTAAAACGGTGGTGCATTCCCATAGGATAATATCGGTCAGTTGAGTGCCTTTTTTAACTAGCCATCTCTGCCGCTAGTTTAGAAAATTGGTGTAAGTCCCTAAAGATAGTCTCAAGTTTCTCACAACAGAAAGACTACCCGATCAACTATACCCAAAATCGCTCGATCGATTTAGCGTTTGCGTTTGAGTAATTTAGAAATGCGTCGACCATACCGCAACCAACGCCAAATTTTAATAACCAATTCCTCTACCCATAAAATGATCGCATCTAATCCCTCTAAAATCCGTTCTAAGGGGTGTTTAACGTAGCCGACGGGGGTTGATTCGGTTTCTAACCATTCCTCGTTAATTGGTTGAATTATCTCCTTAGCATAGCGGGGATCTAATTGGGTGGCGGGGGGAGATTCTCTGGCAGTAATTTCAGCGGCGGCTGGGGGGATTTTTTGTAAAGATTTATTTTGTTTTTCTTGACTAAAAGCTTTTTTTGTGATATTAGGCTCGGCTGTGGTGACTGGGGACTGGGGAAGGGGATAAGCGGGATTAAGGCGGGGTTTTTCGGAGTCTTGGGGAGAAATAGCCAAGATATCGGCGGATTCTAGCCAATTTTGCTCGCTGACGGCGGCAAATGTCAGGGATTGGCGAGAGGAAAAAAAGTGATCGATCGCCGCTTGGATGAGTTTGCCGATCGTGAAGGGATCCGCTTGGGTTTGTTTTTCTAGCCAATCCTGGAGACGTTGCTTGAAGGTGATCAGCAGAGAATTAGGAAGACTTAGGGGATATTTTGCCGATAAAGCGGGGGAATCAGCACTATATTCTAAATTATTCTTCTCTTTTGCCCAGAAATGCTCGATCGCAGCATAAATTAACCAATAAAGTCGCCAGAGATAGGAGGAATTTTTCTCCAGATTCGGGGACTGGTTAACGAGATCGGAAGGGGGTTTAGAGGTGTGGCTAACACTGCTGGGGATTGCGGGGGAGATAGCGAGAAATTTAGCCTCGAAAATTGCTAATTTTTCGTCAATAACTTCTAAAATCGCTTGAGAATTTAAATTAGGCAGTGGTAAGGAGGGTGGTGTCGGGGTTTTGACGAGATGGGATTCCTGGAAGAGATTTATGGCGATCGCTATTTGTCCCTGTTGTTCCCAGCGTAGTAGGTTCCAAAACCAACGTATCGGAGGCAAGACAGGATTTTTATCGGTAAAATTCGGTAATAAAGGCGGATATTGAGGATTTAATCGCTTAATTTTCCGGTTTTCGAGGGCGTAGTTAGCCAGTGCCGTCCTAATTTGTTTTTCTATTTGTCTTTGGGTTTGATTATCGGTGATTTTAACGGTCTGGTGATCGTTAGTGACGAAAACTAAAGCTTGATCCTCTAGATCGGCTGCTATGCCAATAAATGGCGTTTCTTGGTCGGATAAGCTCTGTAGAAATTCTTCGATCGCATCCGTCCCCTCTTTGCCGGGGGGTGATAATTGTTTCTGGAGACTGTTCCCCAATTGATTAGCCGTCACCCGCAGCGATTGTATCAGTAAATAGACGGGATAGATGGCTATTTGCAGGGCAAGAGCGATCGCATTTTGACCGCGACGGGAAACGCGGCCGAGGTTATCTTTCAGACGGATCAAGCGACGGTTGATCAGGTTAAACAGTCGGCTTTTATAGGGATCGGCAGCCATGGATTTTGGGCGATAACATCTTCATTTAGACTATCCTATTGTGCAAGGGCGGGATAAAAAAAATTTTTGCTAAAACCCTTGACTCTAGGAAAGATTATTGTTATATTTAAAAAGGTCTGAAATCCAAGCCCCCATCGTCTAGTGGCCTAGGACACCTCCCTTTCACGGAGGCGACAGGGATTCGAATTCCCTTGGGGGTATAAAAAAAGTCAGAGGTGTTAAGCTTCTGACTTCTCGGTTTTTTTCTCCCGTTGATGGCTTTTCGGTAGGGTGACGGTGAAAATTGTTCCTCGATCGATCTGACTTTCGACGCTAATTTGTCCATGATGACTGAGGGTAATCGCTAAAGCGATCGCTAATCCTAATCCTGTTCCCCCGGAAGTGGCGGAATTTTGCCGTGCGGGATCGAGACGATAAAAGCGATCGAAAATATGGGACAAAGCAGCCTCGGGAATACCGATTCCGTTATCTTTGACGCGCACCAGTAACACCGATTGTCGATCGCGTTTACTTTTTTCCAATTCCACTGCCACATTTTTAGGCTCAGATTCGGGCAAAAAAGCGTGTTTCAGGGCATTAGAGATTAAATTTGTGAATAAACGGGCTAATTGATCCCAATCTCCCTGCATAGTAAACATTTCATCGCTGTAGGAAAAATCCTCTTGGTCTGGTTCCACAATCGACAAAGAGAGGCAAATTCCCTGCTTATCGGCGATTAAACGCTGTTCTTCCACCACTTCCATCAATAAAGCATCCAAAGGTACAGCTTGCTCGATCGGTTGGACGATGCCACTATCAGAACGGGCTAAAAAAAGCAGATCATTGACTAAATTGCCCAATCTTTCCGTTAAACGCTCGATCACCTGCAAGCGTTGATCGCCAGTTTGAGGATAAGCGATCGCCATTTGCACGTTAGTTTGGATAGTGGCGATCGGATTGCGTAATTCATGGGAAGCATCGGCGGTAAATTGTTTTAAACTCTGATAGGACTCTTTTACCGGTTGAATGGCTAAACCGGACAAAAACCAACCAATCCCGGCGACACTGGCAATCATCAGGCAAATTCCGACGATTAAATCCAATAATAGCTGTCTAATTGGTTTTGTCACCTCAAACCAAGGATGACTTACCCGCAGATATCCCAAAACATAATGATCGATTTCCACCCTTTCGGTTATTTGTCGCAGCAGACGATCATCGGATAAGCGAATAGTTTCCCCCTGACGGTGGGGATGGAGGGGAATATCTAAGGATTCGGGCAGAGTTGACCAAACTAGATTACCTTGGGGATCGAACCATTCCAAATCTATATGATCGTCCTCCACGGATTTACCCTGACTGGGAAAACTTGCGAGGGGATCGACGCGATAACGTCCTTGGTTCGGGGGAATCGATTCGATCACGAGGGAACGATTTACCACCTCAATGATGTGTTTAAGGGTATCATCAATGCGATCCACTAGGGTATGCCGCACATAAAAATACATTCCCGTAGCGAGAAAAAGCAGTAGTATGGCAGTGACAACAGTGTACCATAAGGCTAAACGGCGGCGAGTGGCTTGGAACACCGATAATCTATTTATTGGCTAGAGATTTTTAGGGCAATGTATCTTATTTTACAGCTTATTTGAGCGATTTAATAGTGGAGGATAAATTATTTTTAGCCATAGGGAAAAACTGACGGTTGCCAAGAATAGCTAGACTTGAAGGCTCATAGTCCTTAAAAATTGCCGCTAACAAAAGTATTTTTAGATACATTCTTCCCAATAATTGTTTGAGTAGAACTACAAAAGCAGCCAAAGTGAATTATATTTAACCCTATGGCAACAAGGCTGATAGGAACGGCTAAAAATATTTTTGAGCTTATTTGAATTAATAACAACTATAAATGATGAATTTAAATTACTGGTTAATGAAATCGGAACCCAATGTCTATAGTATCGGGGATTTAAAAAAAGATGGTCAAACTATTTGGGAGGGAGTGCGAAATTATCAGGCCCGCAATTTTCTCCGTCAGATGAAGCGGGGAGATTTAGCCTTTTTTTACCATTCTAATACCACCCCGCCGGCGATTGTCGGCTTGATGCGCGTAGTGGAAACCGATATGATCGATCCCACACAATTCGATCGCGATAGTCCCTACTATGATCCCAAATCCTCTCCAGATTCCCCACGCTGGTGGACGGTTAAAGTTGAGTTTGATCGCCTTTTTCCCCAAATGCTGCCCCTGGGAATTTTAAAACAAAATTTTACCGCCGATGAATTATTATTAGTAAGGACAGGAAATCGTCTGTCAGTGATGCCTGTCAATCAAGTGATCGCCACAAAAATTCTCGCTTTAGTCCCTCGTCAAGGAGTATAAACTATGAACCAAAAAGATGCTATTAATTTACTTTCCCTGATCGGGGGATTATTAGCTGCTATTGTAATTTTAGCGGCCTTTAATGCCTATGTGATTATCACTCCCGGACAAGCGGGGGTTTTAAGTGTTTTAGGAAAGGCTAAGGACGGGGTTTTATTGGAGGGATTGCACTTTAAACCTCCCTTTGTCTCTAGTGTCGATATCTACGATCTTACGGTGCAAAAATTTGAAGTTCCCGCCCAAAGTTCCACTAAAGATTTACAAAATTTATCCGCTAGTTTTGCGATTAATTTTCGTCTTGATCCGACTCAAGTAGTGGCAATTAGAAGAACCCAAGGTACCCTACAAAATATTGTCGCTAAAATTATCGCCCCTCAAACCCAAGAATCCTTTAAAATTGCCGCCGCTAAAAGAACAGTAGAGGAGGCAATTACTCGACGCAGTGAGTTAAAAGAAGACTTTGATAATGCCCTATCGACTCGGTTAGAAAAGTATGGTATTCTAGTCTTAGATACCAGTGTGGTAGATTTGAATTTTTCTCCGGAATTTGCTCGGGCTGTCGAAGATAAACAAATCGCGGAACAACGCGCCCAAAGAGCCGTTTATATCACCCAAGAAGCCGAACAACAGGCCCAGGCAGAAATCAATCGCGCTAAAGGGAAAGCTGAGGCACAAAGACTATTAGCAGAAACTTTAAAAGAACAGGGGGGAGGATTAGTTTTACAGAAAGAAGCGATCGAAGCTTGGCGCGAAGGTGGAGCGCAAATGCCCCGGGTTTTAGTCATGGATGGATCGGGAAAAAATAGCGTACCATTTTTATTTAATTATAGTGATTCTTTGTCAGAAAATACCCCCTAAATTCCTGTCCAAGCTCAGAGGCATTTTAAAAGAAACCTTGCCAACTTCTCAAAATTACCCGGTGATATTATCGACAAATGGCATTGCAAACAATCTCTAGCTCCTTGACTATTTGAGGATGAATAAATTGATGATAGTTCCCTGAATGTGATTAAACCGAGGCGCAGTGAATCGGTGCAATCTAAACAGAGAAAAGAACAGAATCAAGGGAAGATCCCTAGAAATAGTTTTCGGACTTTATTGGGGGACTTAGAGACGATTTACCTGAATATGGTAGAATGTGCGATTAGAGAGGGAAGTTATCGTTTTTCTAAGATAACTCGACCGACTTCTCCGCAACAGAAGGCGTTGATTGGTACCCAGTAACGGAGCATCAGAAATTGTCTTAACCCCTCCTACAGCAGAGGTTATGGTCTTTTGTCAAAGGGGAAGTCGAGTCTTCTGGTGGGACGGTGAATATTCTTGATCATCCGGCGGCGAGTCTATCGGGAAGCTTTACAGTTTAGCGTTTCTGGACAAACCGGCGCGATGATGAAAAACAGCCTAGAGCAGTTGCTCTCGTCGGGGGGTCAATGCTATGATTAGGAATAGTTTTGCGGGTATAGTTCAGTGGTAGAACGTCACCTTCCCAAGGTGAATGTCGCGCGTTCGAGTCGCGTTACCCGCTTCTGACGACAATTGTTACGACAACTAATTAGGGTTTGCTGAAAAAGTTTGGATCTTCTCGACTTTTTGTGATAATTTTTGCCTATGGAATCGTGAAATGTTTACTGGGAAAGACTTTTAGGACTATTTTGTTAAAGTAACTATAGTTAGTAAAAGTATAGTCAAATATAGACAGACTGAATTCCATTTCAGAAATTCCCTTCACTTTTACTTCGAGAGATTAATTCTCCTTGGGTGAACTACGCACCTCTCTATCCCATA
>NZ_SFBO01000120.1:0-57907 GCF_007095705.1 Microcystis sp. Msp_OC_L_20101000_S702 | reverse complement strand
AAAAAGCGTTAGATTTATTGGGAGTTTCCCTGATTTGTACCCAGTAACGGGGCGGCGGAAATTCTCTTAATCCCTTCTACAGCACAGGTTATGGCCTTTTGTCAACGGGGAAGTCCAGTAATAAACTTCCGATGATTTCCTTACTTAATACTAACCCCGCCAGAATTGCTGTAGCGGCGGCCAAATTGCTTTTTTCAGTTCTACCCTCGATATTATCAATTTTTGCGGCTACTTGTCGTAGAGTTTCCTATTGTATTATCCATTTTCTGAATTTATCCATATCATTATTGACTACTGCTTCAAATGCGACGTTAGCATCAATTATCGTCCTTGTAAAATAAGTATCTATCGGCTGTATTTCAGTATCACTCTCGGTTTTAAATAAATGTTTTCTGATTTCTAAAATAAGTCTTAAGCTGTATTCCTTATTTCTTTTTGAATAATATTCTAAAAGCTTACTTTTTGTGTTACTACTATGAACTAGCATATTTCTAATGCGATAGATATTATATACATCATTTTTGACATCGATTATTGCTTGTTTTATTTTATTCAAGCAAGTTGTGTGATCAATAAAATGACCACGAATCTCACTTATATATTTATCGAATTGACTATTTTTCTGCTCAAAATCATCAAAAATTAATTGAAAGTTTTCAAGAAAATTACTTGCGTTTATCCCAATAGAACCGTTATCTTTTTTACTAATAAAAAATATATTTAAAATTTCATCAGATACTGAGTATCTATCCCATGGAAAGCCTTTTCTCGCTAAATTATCCGCAAAAGTAATTAGGAGATCAAAAAGATGGGATTTAATGGTAACAATAGCGAGCAATAATTGTAGGACTGAAATATTGTTCGCATTGTACCATTCTTCAAAAACAGATTTATCAAATTCCCTCGGAAGCCTCACAGTAATTTTTTCCGATTTATTGATAAAATGCTCAAGGGAATACCAAGAATATAGAAGCGCGTCGGAACTTTGTACTGACTCAACAGATTTACGATATAGTTCAATGGCAGTTAACCATGTTTCAACGCTTTTATTAAGTGAGTTTTTAGAAGAAAGCCAATGACCAATTCTGTCAGTATAAATATTATTAGGAATATCAAATTCTTTAGAATTCGATATATAACAATGATAAAAAACACCCTCACCTAGATCGTTACAGATAATGTAATTATTTGATATTATTTGTATTTCGTTGTTATTTGTCTTTTTCATGAGAGTATCCTTTTTTAGGAAGACAGACACAGCCCTCTCTACTGTTCTTATCGCTTGATCCTTCATTGAATAAAAATCATTTCCTTCGATGTCAACAGCAACATAATAAATACTCTCGGACATCACTTCAAATTCCTGTACTGTTTTTTCAAACCAAACAAGATCAGAATTTTCATCTCTGTATCTGTATCTGTATCTGTCGTCTTGAATTGTTATTTTTCCATGAATTTGCGGAATATAAAAATAAACGTTACCTATATTTAATGATTGAGAATTGGCTAGAGCAAAATTAGAAAGTTTAAAAATAACCTTATACTTTTTAGGTGGTTCGACATAAATTTTTTTCATCAGAAAAATCCTATCTTTAAGCCCCAAAGAGTCATAATATTGCTTGAGGGCAATTTTATAGTCTTCGTTTTCAGAATAAACTTCCTCGTTATATTTGGGTGATCCATATATGAGTCCACCGTATAAATACAATCCATCTGTACTTGTACTTATACGGTTCCAATGATCTTGAAACAAAGATAATTGTTTATGTAATAAATATTCTAGAGTTTTAACATAGTATCCTCGCTCAATAAACATTATTATAATAGTGTTAACGATAAATTTTAATTCCTCTAGATTCATTTCTTCTTTGAGGATTTCTGTAATAAGTAAATTAAGTAAACCTTCAAGACTTTCTACTGAAATTATCTCTCTTTGTATTATTTCAACAAAATATAATATGTCTTTTAATTCAAATTTTTTAGGATCTGATGCTGAATTTAAAGCTTCTAAAATAAATTTCAACTGAGTAGATATTGGTTTTGCCCATAAACTCTTAGCCGATGGCTCCCCAGCAGATTTTTTTGTGCCTTCTAAATATTGTTTAATCTGTGTAGTAAAATAATTTTTGGCAGATTGATTTTTTGAAAATATTTCTCGATTTTCTAAAATTTCTTCTTCTAAATCTGTTATAATTAAAATCAGGTGTTTGTTGTAATCATTG
Organism: Microcystis sp. Msp_OC_L_20101000_S702; assembly: GCF_007095705.1. Taxonomy (NCBI): domain Bacteria; kingdom Bacillati; phylum Cyanobacteriota; class Cyanophyceae; order Chroococcales; family Microcystaceae; genus Microcystis; species Microcystis sp. Msp_OC_L_20101000_S702. The sequence continues at coordinate 55,685 of NZ_SFBO01000120.1, read as the reverse complement.
TCTTTTAATTCTTTAATTGCCTCACAGCTGTATCTCCATATAGATTTTACGACAATGAGGTTTTGACGAATAAACTCTGGAATATCTTCGATTTTAGAATCGCAAGCATCGCAATTGTGATCCATTTCTATTCTCTCAGTGAACTATAAATATAGTATAGCAGTTATCCTGCTGGTTTTACCCTCGTCAATCCCGCTATCGAATATCTTACTAACGAATACGGGACTTTCTATCGAGTTGAGGGGGAATTAATCGGCAGTAATCAAGTTCACCTATCCGTGCTAGTGGCGCATCGCGTGCGCCCAAAATATAATATGGATATTTCGACCAAATTGAGATGCAGCCGTCGAGGAAAGTGTAGATAACAATAAAACTGAGCCTCAAGGAGACCCAGTTTCTAGTTTTTGAAGAGCGGGAAATTAACGAATATACTCTTTGAGGATACTATTACGGTTGGGGTGACGCAGTTTCCGCAGGGCCTTGGCTTCTATTTGACGAATGCGCTCGCGAGTGACGTTGAAAATTTGACCGATTTCTTCGAGTGTTTTCATCCGGCCGTCATCTAAACCGTAGCGCAGCCGCAGCACATCGCGTTCGCGAGGACTAAGGGTATCGAGGACATTTTCTAAATCCTCGCGTAATAGATTTTTAGAAACTTCATCTTCTGGGGTTTCCCCATCCGCTTCGATAAAGTCTCCTAAACGGGAATCTTCTTCTTTACCGATAGGAGTCTCTAGAGAAATAGGTAATTGGGCAGATTTGGCAATAAAACGGAGTTTTTCGATGGTCATCTCCATCTTGGTGGCGATTTCTTCCTCGGTGGGTTTGCGACGCATTTCCTGAGAAAGAATCTTGGTGGTTTTTTTGATCCGGGAGATGGTTTCGTAGAGGTGGACGGGAAGACGAATGGTGCGGGATTGATCGGCGATCGCCCGGGTGATGGCTTGACGAATCCACCAAGTGGCATAGGTGGAGAATTTATAACCCTTTTCGTGGTCGAATTTTTCGGCGGCACGGATCAAACCGAGGGAACCTTCTTGAATTAAATCTTGGAAGGAAAGACCGCGATTCATGTATTTCTTGGCGATCGAAACCACTAAACGCAGGTTCGATTGTACCATTTTTTCCTTAGCGCGACGACCATGGTACAAACGACGCTTAAAGGCCGATAAGTATTCCTTTGATTTGGCCAGCCATTCTTCCAGCAGGGGAGCCGTTAGCTCCGTCTTACCTAAATAAGCCTTAATATCCGATAGTTTCGGCTCTTTTTCCGATTTTTCAACGATAATTTTTTCGATGCGCTCGAACAGGAAAACCTGTTTTCCCCATTCAGCATCGCTATAGAGGCAAAAATCTTCGCGAATGCGTTCTAATTTCAGGAGATCGGCGATTTTTCTCGCTAATTCGATCTCCTCCTCCGCTCTCAATAACCGAATCCTGCCGATCTCTTGCAGATAAATCCGAATCGAATCTTCTGTATAGGGTTTTTTTCTAGCGGCGTCGCGACGACGAGCGCTGGCAAGGCGGCGGTTTTTTTTGCCATCGTTGCTATCGCTGGTTTCTTCTAGCTCTAACTCGATATCCTCATCATCGAAGTCTTCGTCTAGGTCAATCAAATCTAAATCCAATGGCGGCTCGGTAAGGGTTAGTACATCGTGGGCCTGCATCATGCCGTTTTCCTCTTGCTCCTTCTGTGCAAAACTAGAAGATCGAATCTCAATCTAGGTGATACTGAACAAATTTGTGTCTCAAATCCGAGAGGGGCAAAGACTTTTCCGATTGTAGCTTTAATTACAACAAATGGGAGAAGATTTTTGCTTAAATTTCCTTGTGTCGATGCGATTTTAGCGACACGGAATGCTGTTTTAGCTCGGTCAACTCATAATCTGGCTCCTGCAAAAATTGGGTAAATGGCTGGAGGACTGGAATCCGATCGCCGGTTTGTCTGCGGTGTTGACCAGATAGCTAAGTATCAAAGGAATTATGGGATGGGTTAACTGTTCCCACTGGCAAGAGGAACATAATCCCTATTTGCCTTGGCTAATTCCTTTAGTCTTTAGCTATTGTATTTAATTTGATCGGATTCTTACGGACAAATTTCATCCCTCATTGCTTTTACGCGAATCCAATTTCAATACAAGTGTATTAAAATTGTTAGAGCGCAAGCTCATAATATTAACTTAGCAACATTTTAGAAATTTGCGAGACAAATTTAAGATTTTCTCCAATAGCACCGTGGGGTGTGGGGAGTTTTCTCAGTGAACTGATAACTGATAACTGATAACTGACTCCTAACCCCACCGACCAAATTGTTCAGCAAACCCTATCTAGACTTGTAGCATTTCGGGGGTTTTTTCCTTCTGCTGCAGTGCGACATGGAGACGGTTTAAGGCGCTGACGTAGGCACGAGCGGAGGCGACAATAATATCGGTATCGGCCGCGCGAGCAGAATAGGTGCGTCCTTCGTAACGGAGACGGATAGTCACTTCTCCCAAAGCATCGATTCCCTCGGTAACTTCCCGCACCGAGAAAGAGATTAATTCGTTCGGAATCTGCACCACTCGATTGATCGCTTTGCAGAGAGCATCTACCGGTCCTGTACCAATGGCCGCATCGGATAACTCGCTACCGTCAGGAGTGCGAATCGTTACCGTGGCCGTGGGTCTGGCACTATTGCCACAGGACACTTGTACTAATTCAAGGCGGAAGTGATCGGGAACCGTATCGATTTCATCGTTAACAATAGCTTCTAGATCGCGATCGGTGATTTCCTTTTTGCGATCGGCCATTTCTTTAAACTGGATAAAAGCGTTATTAAGTTCCGTTTCCGAAAGCTCAAAACCCAATTCCTGTAAACGAGAGCGAAAAGCGTTGCGGCCGGAGAGTTTACCGAGGACGATCTGATTATGGGTCAAACCGATCGATTCTGCGTCCATAATCTCATAGGTGAGTTTATGTTTTAACACCCCGTCCTGATGGATTCCCGACTCGTGTGCGAAAGCGTTAGCACCGACGATCGCCTTATTCGGTTGCACGATCATGCCGGTAAGATTAGAAACTAGGCGAGAAGTGCGATAGATTTCCTTGGTGTTGATCTTGGTTAAAGGTTCCGTGGACTCTGGGGGACGACCGAGGAAAGGATTAAAATAGGAGCGCCGCACATGAAGGGCCATCACCAATTCTTCTAGGGAAGCATTACCGGCACGCTCACCGATACCGTTAATGGTACATTCCAACTGTCGAGCGCCATTTTTAACTGCTTCGAGGAAATTAGCCACCGCTAACCCTAAATCGTCGTGACCATGGACGGAGATAATCGCTTGGTCGATATTGGGGACATTTTCCTTAATACCACGGATTAAAGCCCCAAATTCGCTAGGGGTGGTATAACCGACGGTATCGGGAATATTAACGGTGGTGGCTCCTGCGGCGATCGCTCTTTCGAGGACTTGATAGAGGAATTCCGGATCGCTGCGGCCGGCATCTTCGGGGGAAAATTCCACATCATCAACGAAGGATTTGGCATAGTCCACCATTTCCGGCACAATCTCAAGAACTTCCTGACGAGTCTTCTTAAGTTTGTATTGGAGGTGGATATCAGATGTGGCTAGGAAGGTGTGAATTCTGGGCTTGGCGGCGGGTCTGAGCGCATCGGCTGCTGATTTGATATCTTTTTGAGTAGCCCGGGCTAATCCGCAAATAATCGGGCTATCAGCTTCGCCGCCGACGCTGCCGGCAATTTTCTGCACCGCATCAAAGTCCCCCGGACTAGCGTGGGGAAAACCTGCTTCAATGACATCAACTCCCAGTCGTGCCAGTGCGCGCGCTATGGTTAGCTTCTCATCCACATTTAAAGCGGCACCCGGGGACTGTTCCCCATCTCGAAGGGTGGTATCGAAGATAATCACACGGTCTGGACTGGTATTCATAGTTTTTTTGTACCGTTAACGAACTTGGGAGTTGTTCCTCTGATTATAGCAGCCGAGGCCGAGGGGGTTATAAGGAAAATTGCCCTGAGAATTTCTCGACCTGCTCGCGCTTTTCCGGCTTGCCCTTTTTTTGGCTACCATAGATGGTATAGATAAATTGGCGAGGGAGTTAAAAATGTTTGGCAAACCAGGGAAGGAACCGAACCCACCGGAGGTAAAAGACCTACAGGAGGTGATGTTTTCGATTAAGCAAAATCTCGAACCGGATCAGGATAAAACCGATATTAATCTTGTTGAGACTCCTACTCCAGAGGTGGTTACTGTAGTTGAAAATATTAGTAAAATTCTCTCTCCCTATTTTATCGTTTTAGTGGGTTTATTTCTCTATGATCGGAATAGTTTTATCGGTTTTTTGTTAGTCTTTACAGGAGTTTTAGCGATTTTTGGAGTTTCTCTCAAGGATATTAATAAACTCATTGAAGAAGGGAAAAAGTTTTTCCAATCTAAATAGGTTTCTCGTATAGAGCAGTTATCTTAATGGTGAGATGGCCAGTCTATAATGTTAGGAAACGGCTAGAAGGGAGCTTTTTTGAGTGTTCAGTCAGTAAACAGTGAACTGAAAACTGAAAACTGAAAACTGATAACTGATAACTGAAAACTGATAACTGATAACTGATAACTGATAACTGATATAAGATTATGTCTTTAGTTGCATCTTTACTCGATCGCGTATCTCCTCAGAGTTTACAACAATTGCGAGCCAGCGATCGAACTTGGCAAGCTTTGCGTTTAGAAAATCCGCTTATTCCTACGGTAATTAATCAAAGTCAAGAATCTTTAGGAGAGACGGATTTTGATCTAGTTATTGCGGGGGGAACCCTGGGAATTTTTATCGGGGCTGCTTTACAAACTAGGGGCTGGCGTGTGGCATTATTAGAAAGAGGTATTCTGCGCGGTCGTGAGCAGGAGTGGAATATTTCCCGTTTAGAATTAAGCAGTTTTTTAGAGTTAGATTTATTGACCGAAGCTGAATTAAATCAAGCGATAGCGACAGAATATAATCCTGGGAGGGTGGGATTTTATCAAGGTTATGAGCTTTGGGTTAGAGATATTTTAAATATTGGTGTTAATCCGGTTTATTTGCTAGAGACTTTAAAAACTAAGTTTTTGCAAGCGGGAGGAAAGTTATTAGAAAATTCGGGGTTTAGTGGGGGGATTATTCATCCCGATGGAGTAATGGTTAAAACGGGAGAAGTAACTTTAAAAACCCGTTTATTAATCGATGCCATGGGTCATTTTTCGCCAATTGCAAAACAGGCAAGAAAAGGAGAAAAACCCGATGGAGTTTGTTTAGTGGTGGGTAGTTGCGGTCAGGGTTTTCCCAGTAATGAAACTGGTGATTTAATTTATTCTTTTACCCCAATCTTGCACCAATGTCAATACTTTTGGGAAGCATTTCCCGCTAGGGATGGTCGGACAACTTATTTATTTACCTATCTTGATACCCATCCCGATCGCTTTAGTTTAGAATTTTTGATGGAGGAGTATTTAAGATTACTGCCAGAGTATCAAAAGGTAGATTTAGAAGCGGTAAAATTTCAGCGTTTTCTAGCGGGTTTTTTCCCTGCCTATCGTCAAAGTCCTTTAAAGATGCCCTGGTCAAGAATTCTGGCAGTGGGAGATAGTAGTGGTAGTCAATCTCCGGTCAGTTTTGGTGGTTTTGGGGCAATGGTTAGGCATTTAAAAAGGCTAACTTTTGCCATCGAGGAAGCTTTACAAATCGATGCTTTAAACCGAGAAGATTTAGCACTTTTACAACCTTATCAACCGAATATATCGGTAACGTGGCTATTTCAAAAAACCATGAGTGTCCAGATGTCTGCTAACCCTAATCCAAATCAAATTAATGACTTAATGAGTGGAGTTTTTCGGGTAATGAATAAGTTGGGAGATGAGGTATTAAAACCGTTTTTACAGGATGTGGTGCAGTTTTCTTCCCTCTCAAAAACTTTGCCTTTGGTTAATCCTCAATTAGTTTTACCGATGATTCCGCAAGTGGGTATCAGTCCTTTTATCGATTGGACAGGACATTATTTTAATTTAGCTTTGTATAGTGGTTTATATCCCTTAGCAACCAGCTTAAAACCTGTTTTAGAAAAGTTACCCGACAAGCAAAAATATCTTTATCATCGTTATTTAGACAGTTGGAAATATGGCTCTGGGGGAGATTTTATCAGTAATCAGTGATCAGTAAACAGTGAACAGTGAACTGATTACTGATAGGGTGCATCTCTTATTGGTGACATTCTCTCACATATTGGTGAGCAGCAGAAGTTATTCCAAGAGGGCGAATGCAATTCGCCCCTACAATAATATTATCGCGTCAATGGTAGGGGCGCACGCAGTGCGCCCAAATGTAATATAGATATTTCTACAAAATTGAGATGCACCCCATCTGATAACTGATAACTGATAACTGATTTAATCTTTATCTTGAAAAAATTGTTGATCGAGATAATTAACTTTAGCATAGGGTTCTAAAGCGGAGAGAATTTGTCGGCCATAACTGCGAGCATTGACACGATTATCGAGGACAGCCACACAACCTTGACACTCCCGGAGAGACTGAACAGATTTCTGAATTTCCCTCACTGCTGTGGGTAAAAGATAGGCACGAAACCAGTCGAGATGTTGTCGTTTATAGTAGGCAATTTTGCCAGCAACAAGAGGATTTTCGGGGGAAGGTAAGGGTAAAGTAGCGATAATTAATAAACTGGGGGTGAGAAATTTTTCTTGATGGGTTTGCCAGAATTGCCAACCAGAAACCAGAATAGTATTACTATTAATCCCAGTTTTTTCCACTTGTACTCGCGAACCGTAATCGGCTGCGATTTGGGTGGCAATTTGTGCTTTGAGGGGAACATCTTCAATCAGAATTACTATCGGTTGTTCACTGGTATGATTAGCACTAACTAATTCCCGCACTTGCTTTAATAACATCGGTTGAAATTCGGGCGTATTGGGGGCGCTGATGCGATCGGGTAGATATAAATGAATATATTCACTTTCGCGATCAGCTGCAAACTTTAGAGTTAAAATTTCTCCGATACCCTGATTTTGACGGTATAAATTAGCGGATTTTTCGCTATCTAAAAAACTGCCGATTAAAACAAAGGGTTGCTGCTGCCAAATCGGTTTGAGAAAACTAGCCACCTCCAAAGGGCTGATTTTTAGGGTAAATTCTTCTCGATCTCGATCTACTGATGTCCAGAGGAGATAATTAGGCTCGGGGATTTTTGCCGCTAAAAGTTGCCAAACAGAATCAGTGGTTAAGTCTTGATGTAAGCGTTGCAGGAGAGCAATTATATATTCTTTTTCCTTGGCATCAATAAGATAGCAATTATAGGGATTAATGGGATGACCAAGAATACTTTGGCTAAGTTGTGCTTTAATTAAGTCTATAAACTCTCTATGCTGGGGATATGCTGACTCTAAAGCAGACCATTGTTCGGGAGTAATGGTGACGGTGAGATAATCTACTAGACAAGTTTCTAAATCTTCGGCTCGATCGATTATAGTGGCGATATTCTGGGGAAAATGACCGAGATTGCCCAATTTATCCTCTAACCATTGTTGGGGTGTGGTGAGGAGTAAACCGGTAAAATTAGCCGGAAAGCGATCGCTTTTGAGGATATCTCGCTGAGTTTGTAACCATGCTTGCAGATGGGGGATTTCCACTTCTAACAGTAGGTTTACTTCCGACTCTGGGGCAACAATCAGAACAGGTGTATCACCCAAAAGAGCCGGGGTGAGATAACTGAGACAATAACGGGACAGAGTAGTTCCAGTTTGTATGAGAGAGGACCGTTTTAAGCGTAAAGCTCTAGCCACCAGTCGCCCCATAGTGAGATGATGAGACCAGTAAAAGCGTCCTTGTTCGCGTAAAAAAGCGCGTAGGGAAGAATGAACCGCTGCTTCTAATAAAACCATCTCATCTCAGTTATTGGTTATCAGTGGGAAGGGAGAGGTTTACAAGTGATCTTTCATCAGTCAAACCCACCCCCGCGAGTTTACCGTGGATACTTTAAGTTTATGGTGTCCCATCTGCTTTTTACTTGCGACTTGGTGTGAGATGATCTAGAAATGTCTATTTTATGAGAAGGATAAAGAAAAGTAATGGCAGAAATTCAGTTTTCCCGGGGGTTAAAAGAACCAGTTGTTCCCGATATCCGCTTAAGTCGCACTAAAACGGGAGAGAAGGGATCGGCAAAATTTTATTTTGATCAACCGACTATCCTGGGAGATCAACAAACCGAGGAAATCACGGGGATGTATCTCGTCGATGAAGAAGGAGAAATCGTCACCAGGGAAGTAAAAGGCAAATTCATCAACGGTAAACCCACGGCGATCGAAGCTACGGTTATTTTTAATTCTCCCGCAGAGTGGGATCGTTTTATGCGTTTTATGGAACGTTACGGTAGCGAAAACGGTCTAGAATTTACTAAATCTTCCTGATTTGGCCTTTAGCTTCCAGCAATCTGTCAAAAAACCCGCATTCAGGATCGATGCGGGTAGAGGTGAAAAATCAGAGGAAAAACCTATTTAACTCCCAACAATTCCACATCGAAAAGTAAAGTCGCGTTGGGAGGAATCACCCCACCGGCACCCCGCGCACCATAACCCAATTCTGGGGGGATAATTAAGGTACGCTGTCCACCGACTTTCATCGATGCGACTCCTTCATCCCATCCTTTGATCACTTGACCAACTCCAATGGTAAAGGTAAAAGGTTGATTGCGATCCTTGGAGCTATCGAATTTTTTGCCGTCTGTCAGGGTTCCCGTGTAGTGAACAGTTACTTTTTGACCTTTTTGGGGAGTTTCTCCAGTTCCTTCCACGATATCGATGTATTTTAGTCCCGAATCAGTGGTAACTGCTTGATCTAAATCCATGGAGATGATTTCCTTATTAATAGTTTGAGTGATAGGGGGTGGATCGATTTCTGCGGCGATCGCATTGGCTTTTTCCCCTCCACCAAAGAGGGAAGCAACGATTAAAAATAAGCCACAAACCGCAATGATAGCAAAACTGAGCAAGATTTCGCGCATTGATTTCATAGTTCCCTAACGCCAGAGTTTATTCTCTAAGTCTCTCACCTGTCGTTCTAATCTATCAATCCTTCCCCGCAGTTCGTCCATTTCCGATTGTCGGGGAACCCCTAAATCCTGCAAAATCTGGCGAATATAGCGTTCTAAGTTGTTCTCGAAGTTTCCCTGTTCGGACTTCATCTGTGTCATCAGATCATCAACAAAGTTTTTAGCCTGATCGGAGTTGATTTTACCGTCTTTTACTAATTCGTCGCTCACTTCTTTGATCTTTTCTGCCACCATGGAAGTAGTACCAATACCCATCAGCAGCAATTGTTTAATCCAGTCGCTATTATCCATTGTTTTCACACTTTTCAAGGAGACGGGGATAAAAATATCCCTATTCCATTATGGACTTTTGCGGCGGTAACGGCAGAGCGATCGAGCAGATAACCCCCTAAGGTTATTCCAGTGGAACTACCCCCATCTAGGTTTAAACCGTCCTTTGCCGCCATTAACAGCAAAATTCGGGCTAATTCGCCTAAAGTTGCCCCCCTTCCCCCGACGCGATTATGGATAGCAACTAGCAAAATTTTTCCTTCTTGACTAACTGCGATCGCACTGCGGGAAGCTTGTTGATTTTGGAATGCCGGACTAAATTTTTCAGCATTTCCGTCCAAAACTATGCGTCCATTCTGCAATAATAGGGGACCTGCACCTAAAATCTGGGGATAATTGGCAAAATCCCTCGGTAGGGTGACGCTATCGAGGTTGACTCTTTCACCAATCTTTAAATTAATCTCTGTCTTTCGGCAGATGACTAAATAGCCATTTTCTGGTATGTCTATACTGTTCTGTGGGGAAAGATTATTTAATTTCTCCGTTACGCGATCGCCTTGAACGACTAACCCGGTTTCGCGCTCGGTGAGAGGATAATAATTACTTCCCCAATCGCGAGTATAACGACTGCAGCCGGCTGTTAGGAAGGCACTATTTAACTGGGTTAGGGGAAAACGTTGTCCGGTGGCAGTAATGAGAGTTTCCTCTAAACTCAGGCGATCGATCCTGATTTTACCACGATTATCCCATGCGATCGCTCCTCGGTTTAAAATTGGTCCGGATAACCATTTGCCATCCACACGAATTGCCCCCAAAGGTAACTGATTATTACGATTAAAAAAGCCGCCATTAATCATCGCTACTGCGTTACTTTCGCTATTAATCGTGATCAGGGGATTAGTGCCGCGCATTGAGGTGGAATTAGCGGTAATTGGTTTAATAGTTATCTGAGGATTTCTGGGATCGATTTCTAACCAAGTCACGGGAAACCAATCTTTGTCTAACTGGATATATTTTTGATTCCAGATTAACCCTGTTTGCCAAACAATGCGCTTTTCATCCATAGCATCGGGACGAGAATCAATGATAATTCGGGGAGGATTAGCCACACTGCTGATCTGTAATCCGTAGGCAGTGGGAAGGTTAATTTTTAAACGACTGATCACTCCATTATTTTCTAAGGAAGTGATCTGAGTGGGTAAGTTATTATTGGAGTTGCCTAGATCATCTTCATCGTTATTTTGGTTACTGTTGCTGATAGTTTGGGGTTGAAACCTAGAGATGAGCGATTGCTGGGCATTTCCTTCTAGGGTAATCACTGCTTCATTTTTTGCTTGACTAACTTGCCAAAAGGTCGGGCGATCGAGTTGAATAATAATCCTTTGTACTGCTCCATAATTTTCTAGCTGAATATCTTGAATCTGGGCAGCAGGAAAGTTAATAGTTAAACTATCGCCATTAATAGTGGTTGTTGCCCCCATTGTTAGTAAAATATCCGTAACATCCAGCCAGCGATCGGAATTGATCAAATTAGCCGATAAAGTTTGTAAATTAAACCAGTTTATCGGTTGCTTTTTTGGATCATTTGTGCTAAGAAAATCCATGCCGAATAATTGTCTTGCTCCCGTATCACCCATGGCGATTCTGGTACTATTTGCTGCTGTCCACTGTCGCCAAGAAACGGGCAAAGAACGACCATTAAGAATAATTTTTTTTCCCTGTTGCTGGTTTGATAAATCCCTAGCAGCTAAAGTTATTGGTGATCTATGATCGGCTAAAGATATAGCTGGACTGCCAAGAATTATCAAGGAAATTACCGTTAAACAGATAGATTTGATAGTAAGGGAATTTATAAGCATAAGTTTTTGTGATGATTATCACCTAGAATTTACATTAGGGAACCCAAACAAACTTGATAAAATTATATAAGTAACAAAGCCGTATCAGTATCACAAAAATTAATAGCATTTCCTTGATTATTAGTAATTAATGTATTGAGTTTCAGCAAATCTTCATCTACTGAAATAAATACTTCTGCGTTAAAGTGAATAGCCGTCGCTACATGGAGCGCATCAGCAGCTCTAATACCTCTCATTTGTAGTTCCAAACAATTTAATTGTAATTCTACGATTGTAGAAGTAAGATCGAGAGCAGTAATTCCGAAAAACCTCACTACATTAAAAGTTTGCACTACAATTGAACGAGCAGCTAAAACCCTAAAGTTACTAGCATTTTCCATCCCTATAGTCACAGAAGTAAATTGCTTAGATAGTGCTTCTTCGACTTCATAGTAGGTCAGACTGGATGTTGCTGCTAAGTGTGAAGAAGCGATTTTTTTAAGTACACTTTCGGCATCTTGAGATAGTTGAGCAGGAGTGCGACCACGGCGATTTGTAGGACGTAAATTTATTCCTCCCAAGATCAAGGGACTCAGGTAATCAATAAAAACACCTGTATCTAAATAGATTTTCAATTTTGTCAACCTTTACACTAAACTTTACTTTCAAGTTGAGCTAATAATTCTTCAGGTGTTACTACCATCGGTTTAGAGTTATATAGATAACTAGAGGCTTTTTTAAGTTTTTGATCATAGGTAACTAAATAATCACAATTAGCGGCACTACTTAAAATTAAAACATCATTCGAGTGTACCAAAATATTGCGAATATCTCTAGCATTTTGCCAATATTGATCAAGTTTTACTAAATCAAAATCCAAGATAGTCACCTTTTCTTGAATCCGATCGACTATTTCAGGATGATTACGAACTTCTGCCAAAAATAATAACTCTTGTAAAACGATCGCATTAATAGCAAGACAAACGCGATCGAGTATTTCTCGATCAAATAAATGCACACTGGCAAGATCTCCTCGTAGATAAGAAATCAAAACATCAGTATCTAAAAAAACTAGAGGCTTCTCCATTGATTTTCTTCTCCTTGATGATAAAGAGCAATGATTTTTTCCGTGACTTCTGTAATACTGAGATGATCGGTATTAACTTCGATCGCATCTGCGGCTTTTCGCAGGGGTGCTAGGGAGCGATTACTATCCAAATAATCCCTTTTTTCAATCTCTTGGGTTAATTCTGCGAGACTAATACCTCCATTTCCCTGCGCTTCTAAGTCTTTTAATCTCCTTCTCGCTCTTTCTTCGGGTGTCGCTGTCAAGAAAATCTTTAATTCCGCTTCTGGGAAAACATTAGTACCAATATCCCGACCTTCCACAACTATTCCCCCCGACATTCCCATCTGTCTTTGCAGGGTGACTAACTGTTGTCTCACCGCTTTTTGAGCGGCAATTCTGGACACTTGCGAGGTAATTGCGGGAGAGCGAATCTCTAAAGTCACATCCTGCCCGTTAATCTTCACTATAGTCACATTTTCAGGATTATCGGCGGGGATTATTTCTATCTTCGCTAAAGATAATAACTCGGCGATGGCCGCTTCTGCGGACAAATCCAGACCGGAATTCACCACTAACCATGTCACCGCGCGATACATCGCACCGGTATCGAGATAGGTTAACCCCAATTTTTCGGCTACTAAGCGCGTTACCGTCGATTTTCCCGCTCCAGCAGGCCCATCAATAGCGATAACTGCCCGACGTTGACGCAAGATAATATTATCAATTAAACGGGTTTGACCGATCGATCCAGCGATCGCTAACAGTCCCCCTGTCTCGATCTGCTCGATCGGTTGTAAACTCTGGGGATGGACTAAATCCAGATACTGACAGCGAAATTCTGCTACTCTGTCGAGATTTTTTTGCACAATAGCCAGTAATTTTTCCCTTTGTCTTTCCCCTAAACGAAAACTTTCGAGAGCTAATTGCAAACTTTGGGCGATAATTGTCGCTTTTTCCCTTTCTGTGGCCGATAGATACTGATTGCGAGAACTAACTGCTAATCCCGATGTTTCTCGCACTGTAGCACAAGCGCGAATCTCGATCGCTAAATTTAAATCCCTGACTAATTGCCGGATAATCGCTAACTGTTGGGCATCCTTTTCGCCAAAATAGGCGATCGTCGGTGCAATTATATTAAACAACCGCGTGACAATTGTGGCTACTCCCTGAAAATGCCCCGGACGAAAAGCACCACATAACCCGCTAGTCAGAGAAATCGGGGGAACAACTGCGGTTATCTCCTCAGAATCACCAATTCCTAAAGTTTCCGCACTGGGAGCAAAAATAGCAGCAACTCCCAAAGATTCACACAATTGGCGATCGCTGTCAAGGCTGCGGGGATAGCGAGAAAAATCCTCTGTGGGGCCAAATTGTAGAGGATTAACAAAAATACTAACCACAGTCACCTCCGCTTCCGTCACTGCGCGTCGAATTAGACTAGCATGACCTTTATGGAGAGCGCCCATGGTTGGCACGAGGGCAATACTGTGATCATGGCGATAATCAGCCAAAAAAGTGCGTAAACCGGGGATTGTTGTGAATATTTGCACAGGGTTCACTCCTTTAATAGCCTATTCCACTACTATTCGCCAGGGGATGCTGCCCGATGATCAATTCGGCTGCTTCCGGGGAATCGGCTTTAAATAATAACATCCCATCGCCTCTTTCTGTCCAATAACTCGTTTTTTGCCTCCTGTCGGCTCTCTTGGGTTTGGTGGGTAAAATGTATTTTATAAGATATATTCCCACCAGCGAGCGACTGGAACGAACCACAAAGACACAAAGGACACAAAGATTGATCGGTTCTATATAAGTTAAACTGATCACACAAAGAATAAGAGAGGCTCCTGATCACACAAAGAATAAGAGAGGCTCCTGTCCTGTCTCGGTTAACCGCTGCATATATGCTTGTTTGACAAACCGGGGCATAATTTTTTTCAGGACAATGACTGGTGAGCAACCCGACAATTATATAGATTAATGGCAAAAAAGACTTGACAAAATCCCTCGATTTGACCTATACTTTCTAGTATAATGGGAATCCGTGCCGAAATATATATAAGCCTTTTTAGTCCAGACTATTTCAAAAAACTTTCTGCAATTACAACCCCAAAAAAAACTTGAAACAATATCAATTAATACACTTGATCAGTTAATCGATATTAAAACTTCAATTCAAGGTAAAATCAAACAAAATTCTCTCGATCCGATGTACCTGCCTAGCGACTCCCTAATTCCCGATGATAAAATAACTAAATATCTCCTCAAATTTCGCCCCAAAGATGACAAATCAAAATACCTCGCCCGCGCTGGCTTTACCCTCGCTAATCCCGATGCACTAAAAACCGCCCTCATCCAACTAATTCAAACCAATCCCGCCATCGAAGATCTTACCAACGAATACGGAACCTTCTATCGAGTCGAGGGGGAATTAATCAGCAGTAATCAAGTTCCCCTATCCGTTGTCACGATTTGGCTAAAACGAAACCTAGATCATCAATTTCAATTTATCACCCTCAAACCCCGAAAGGAAAAATAAACCATGGCGCAACTATACGAAGAAGTGACCCTAGCCCGCGACGTTCCCGAATACAATCTTAAGCAGGGTGATTCGGCGATTCTTGTTGATATAGTTGCCCATCCGAAGGGGGGTGAGGAAGGATATGTTTTAGAACTATTCAACGAAGTAGAAGAATCGGTTAACGTCGTCATTGTCCCGAAATCGGCGATTCAAGAAGAGGAAAAAGAAGGTTCTTCGTTACTTGGTATGGTTCGATATAGGGGCATAAATTGACTAAATCCTTATATGGCAAGAGACTTAATTGATTAGTTTGTTCTAGAGCGAAAACAATTGACAAAAATCGCAGCAATGTCTGTCTCTATCGGGGTTTCATTCCTTATAACCCCCTCTATTGCATAACACAAATAGATTAATGGCAAAAAAGACTTGACAAAATCCCTCGATTTGACCTATACTTTCTAGTATAATGGGAATCCGTGCCGAAATATATATAAGCCTTTTTAGTTCCGCTATAAGTTTGTCCGAGAAGCAATCGAGAAAACCATAAATGGGTCATTGAAGGAGCCTTATGCCAGAATCTAAATATGAGATTATTTCAGTTAAAGTTAAAGAAAATGTCACCATGTTAGTGGAAGCGAGAAGTTTCGGTGGTGAACGGGAAGTATCCGATCAAATATTTGACTTTCAAAGTGTGGCTGATACAATTGAGGCAGTTACTGAATCGATCGCTGCTACGATAAGTAAAGTGCAGCCCAAAAAGGCCACCGTAGAATTTGGGGTAGAAGTCAGGGTAAAATCTGGTAAACTAACCGCTTTAATTGTGGAAGGTGAAGGAAAGGGAAATTTAAAAATTACCCTAGAATGGGGAGGATAAATTGATTAAATGCTTACCCCGGAATCTCTACCTCCGTACACTGTCAGGTTAAAGTTAATCGATGCGTCAGGAACAGGCTTTTTTGTGGGACAAGGGTTAATTTTGACCTGTCTTCATGTGGTAAAAGATGCGCGGGATAATAACGAGACTATCGAGATAATTTGGCAAGGTCAAATTTCTGGGGCTAAAATTATCGACTTACCGAATCTAGACGGGATCGATCTGGCTCTTTTACAATTAAACTCGTCTTTAGATCACAAATATGTCGATTTTGATCACGATTTACAATTAACAGATAAATTATACACTTTTGGCTATACCAACGAGTATCCGAACGGTGATCCTAGTGACTTTGAGTATATAGGTTTAACGGGGGATGAAAACCCCCTAATCAAGTTTAAATTAGGGCAAGTACAACCCGGTTTTAGTGGTTCACCGCTGTTAAATTTACGCACGGGGAAAGTGTGCGGAGTGGTGAATATAACCAGAGATGAGTATAGTGATTTAGGAGGAAGAGCGATTCCAGTTCAGACTATTTTTAAATATTTTCCGCAATTACAACCCCAAAAAAATGCCCATAATCCTTTTAAACCCACTTCCGGAGGTATTGAAGAAATTCAGCAGATTTTTGGACGGGAACAAGAAATTAAAGATATTTTTGAGGTTTTAAATTCCGGCAGTAGTGCTGCTATTATCGGGGAAAGGGGAACGGGAAAAACCACCCTGCTTTGGGGAATTTACCATCAAGCAAGGGAGTATTTACTTAGTCATCGACAACCCTTGTATCTAAACTTAGAAGGATTAGCAGGAGATAAGGATTTTTATTATGAATTATGTCATCAGATTGGTATAGCTGTACCTTACGATAAACCGCTCAAAGGAACTAGATTAACTAGGGAATTAGAAAAACACAAAATCCTGTTATTATTGGATGTGGTAGATAATATGACTCAAAAATATTTCAGCTATCAGCTTAGAAGTCAATTAAGAGAGTTGGCCAATCGTCCCGATCCACCTTTAAGATTAGTAGTAGCGGCTAATCGTCCCCTTGATGTTTTATTTCCTGATAACAAAGGAGGTGATTCACCTTTCGAGGGAATTTGTCAACAATTTCCGATTAAATTATGGGATGAAGCTAAAATTAAAGAGTTTATTAGTCATCGTCTAAGTCAAACTGGAGTGACTTTTACTGAGGAGGAAATAAGTTCTCTTGTTAGGCAAAGTCAAGGAAAGCCGCGAGAGGTGATGCAAAGTTGTTTTAAACTTTATCAAACCAAAGTCAATAACTCAGCATCCCGAACTTAGGTTATAACTAAACAATAAGTTGATTTAATTTTGGGTTTGATCCCCCCTGCCCCCCTTGATAAGGGGGGTTTGATCCCCCCTGCCCCCCTTGATAAGGGGGGTTTGCTCCTACCTTGATAAGGGGGTTTGATCCTACCTTGATAAGGGGGTTTGATCCCCCCTGCCCCCCTTGATAAGGGGGGTTTGATCCTACCTTGATAAGGGGGGTTTGATCCCCCCTGCCCCCCTTGATAAGGGGGGTTTGCTCCTACCTTGATAAGGGGGGTTTGATCCTACCTTGATAAGGGGGTTTGATCCCCCCTGCCCCCCTTGATAAGGGGGGTTTGATCCTACCTTGAGTAACACCTAACTACTTAATAAACCATCACCGGGTAAATAGCTAGAGATAAAAATTATGAAGGAAAGCACCGTCCCCAGAATTAATCTCGCCCCTAAACTCAAACGCGATTTATCTTTATGGAATCCCTTTGATTATCTTTTGCTGTTGTACTGGGTGTTTTATTTTCCCCAAGCAGTGCGCTGGTATGTGGAAACGAGAGGCGGCGGCGATAAATTAACCGAACAGAAAACATGGCGCGATACAAGGCAATTTCTCCGCGACCATCCCGTACAATTGCGTCTAGGGATTCAGGGTCTTCTCTTAACTGTAATTACCCCTCTGATTATCTGTAGCATAGCGGCAAATTTAGGACTTTCTGTTAATTGGGTGTTCGTGGGGTCCGGCGTGGTGTCGGGCGTGGTGTTGGGCGTGTGGTTCGGCGTGGTGTCCGGCGTGGTGTCCGGCGTGGTGTTCGGCGTGGTGTCCGGCGTGGTGTCCGGCGTGGTGTCCGGCGTGGTGTTCGGCGTGGTGTTCGGCATGGCGTTCGGCATGGCGTTCGGCGTGTTGTTGGGCGTGGTGTCCCGCGTGTGGTTGGGCGTGGTGTTGGGCGTGGTGTACGGCGTGGTGTTGGGCGTGGTGTCCGGCGTGGTGTTGGGCGTGGTGTACGGCGTGGTGTACGGCGTGGTGTTCAGCGTGGTGTCCGGCGTGGGGTTTATATTCGCCTTTTTCCGTCCTGATAATTGGCTAATCGGGCTTTTGGCAGGCCCCCAAGGGCGACTTTTTCCCCGTATTACCCTTCTACCGCTGCCGGGGTTAACCTCGACTCTACAACAATGGTTACAGCAAGACTGGGAAACGGCTATTAATAACCTCAATCAATACCTTCAGTACAGCCGCCAGTTTATTCCTGTCCTTGTCGCCGTTAACCGCGTTTTATCGCAATTCCCAGAGGCAGAAATTATCTATCGCGTCTCCCGTCTGGCAGAAAATCCCTCCGATTGGCAATTGTTAAAATATGCGTCGGCGAAACTGTTTTCTTTTCGTGACAGCAAAATCCGTCTCGATACCCCTGCTCGCGCCGCCGCCGCCGGTTTTTGGTATCTTCGCCAACGGGACACCGAAAAAGCCGAAAAAGCCTTTGCTGTGGTACGTTCCCTCGCCTACGGGGAAGAAATGTATAGCCTCGCCCAAACTTTACACCGATTTAGTCAGGCAGCAACTCTCGATGGTATCGCTTCCCTGGAGGTTGCCCCCATTGCCGCAGAACCTTCATTACGTCCGCAAACTTGGCAAGCTATCAGCAGTTTAAATCGAGTTATCACAGAAATAGCTTTAGTCCAGGGAAGTTATTCCCAACAGACCAGATCCCTCGCTCTTAATCGGATTATCGGGGAATTAAGGGATATAACCGACCAACAGGCGGCCAATTTATACCAAGCAGAAACATTATTAATCCTTTCCATCGTCGCAACATGGGCAGACATTAGCGCATCCATCGCGGGAACGGTGGGAACGGTAACTATTACCCAACCGATTCCTAATCCCTACATTATCGGTGATCCGGTGATCGGTAAACGCTTTGTTGGTCGTGAGGATATCCTGCGGGAACTTCAGTCAATGTGGTCCGGAGATAACCTATCCTCCGTGGTTCTCTATGGTCATCGTCGCATGGGTAAAACTTCGATTCTACGCAATCTGGAGGCCTATCTTCCACCAAATGTCTCGGTTATCTACATTAATTTACAGCGCTTGGCCACAGTAACCAGCCTAGCCGAAGTTCTCCTGACTATGGCTGAGGAAATCGCCCAAACTTTGGCAATTGATGCCCCAGAAGAGGAAAAAATCTCCCAACATCCAGAAATGTATTTTAATCGTTATTTAGACCGTCTGATGCGCCAGATTCTGCCGGAAAAAGCTAAAACTGGTTTAATTATTGCCCTCGATGAGTTCGAGATAATTGAGGATTTAATCGAAGCGAATACCCTCCCCCGGAATTTCCTTGGCTATCTGCGTTCCCTTGTCCAGAGTAGTCCGCGTCTAGCTTTTGTTTTTGCCGGATTACATACCCTAGAGGAGATGACTGCCGATTATTTTCATCCTTTTTTTGGCAGTGTTTACCCGATTCCAGTCAGTTTCCTCTCTCCTGAGTCCACTCGCGTTATCCTCGCTAATCCCGTTGGGGAAGACGAGGATTTTCCCCTAGACTATACCCCATCCGCTTTGGACAAAATTTATCAACTTACCCACGGTCAACCCTATTTAGTACAACTGATCGGCTTTCATCTGGTACGTTTTTATAATAAACAGGTCTTTGAGTTGCAACGTCCCCAAGATATTCGTTTTCAGGTGGAAGATGTGGAAAAAGCCATCGATGACGAGTTTTTCCAAAGGGGGAATTATTATTTTACGGGTGTCTGGAAACAGGCTAAACAAGATGCGGCCGGACAAGGGGAGATTTTAATAGTTCTTTCTCCCCATCTGCAAGGATTAACCCGGGCAGATTTACTGTCCAGCACCGGACTAACTGCCACAACTCTCGACCGGGCCCTAAAAACCCTTGAAAATCATCATGTCATCGAATGCCAAGACTGCCGTTATCGGATTGCTGTGGAATTATTCCGTCGTTGGGTATCGGAAACAATGGCCTAAGGGACTTGCGCTTTAATAATGTACCTTTTGGGCGAACGCAGTTCGCCCCTACATTAATGTACCTTTTGGGCGAACGCAGTTCGCCCCTACATTGTGGACAAAATCCGTTACTGTAGGGGCGCAAAGCTTGCGCCCTCCGATCGGTTGGGATATTATTCCCACGCAGGTCCCTAAATTCTTTTGTTATATTTTTGGCTAATATTTCAGCCCCAAATAGGGGGGTTACAGGGCAGCACGGATTCCCACTATAACAAAATAATAGAACAAATCTGGGAATTTGTCAAGGCCTTGGCAATTTTCTGGTTAAAATTGTTTGTTGAGATGGGGTCAGGGACAAGACCCGCCCGGCCCCGACGAAAAACTTTAGTATAATCAAGAACACTGAGTATTTATTAGCTTTTCTGTCTAAGATTGATGTTAAAGGCTGTTCTGTTCGATTTTAATGGGGTGATCATCAATGATGAACCAATCCATCAAGAGTTAATCAATGAAATCTTGCTCGGGGAAAATTTACTGCCCCTAGGGTCGGAATTTGCGGAGTTATGTCTGGGAAGAAGCGATCGCGTCTGTTTGCGTAATGTTCTCACCCGTCGCGGTCGTCAAGTGACCGAGGAGTATCTGACTAAGTTAATTAACAAAAAAGCGAGTTTATACCGAGAAAGATTAGAAAAATTAGAGAAACTTCCTATTTATGAAGAGATATACTCTTTTTTAAAACGGGTTAAGGCCAGGGATCTACAAATCGGTTTGGTGACGGGAGCAATACGCTCGGAAGTAGAATCAATCTTGCAACAGGCGGGCCTTGGGGATTACTTTAGTGTCATTGTCACCGGTGATGAGATCAGCACCAGTAAACCCCAACCGGATGGTTATTTACTGGCCGTAGAAAGATTCAATCGTTGGAATTTTAATCTACAGTTGCAACCCTGGGAATGTCTGGTGATTGAAGATACTTTTGTCGGTTGCGAAGCGGCAAAAAGAGCGGGAATGCAGGTGGTGGGAATCGCTCATACCTACCCCTTCCATTTTATGCAGAGAGTGTCCAACTGGGCGATCGATAATTTTTCCCAACTAGACCTCGATCGCGTGGAAGAAACTTTTAGCCAAATCGGGGATAAAAAGGAGCGATCGGGATTTTTAGGCAATCTATGACCATCTAGAGGCGATTCACAAGCTGAAAATCCCTACTTGTAAAAATTGGCAATTCGTGTTATGCTAACGAAAGTGCTAAGAAAATGCGGGTGTAGTTTAGTGGTAAAACCCTAGCCTTCCAAGCTAATGATAGGGGTTCGATTCCCCTCACCCGCTTAGGCTGTTGTGCAGTAAACGTCTAAGGAATTATCGGTAATATCAACGGCGATTCTGACTTAGAGATCGCTATCTTCTAAATATCTCCGCAAATCTTTGGTACGCTGCTCGGTGACAGCTGCCAAGCAATTACTGTAAATCATGGGAGCTATAGAGCCTCCCTCATAGGCGCTTCTTTCAAATTCGCAACTGCTGTCTCTAAACTTAATCCAAGCTTGTTGGGCGGTAATTAATTTTTGTTTGCGAGCAGCTGACAGTTTTGGCAGTAGTTGTCGATAAACTTGATTTAACTTGCGATCGGCGTTTTGATAAGCGATGCTGGCACAAATGTTCATTTCGCTTTGAGTCTGGGGATTGTTACAGTTAGGACGTTGAGCTAGTTGCAAGTTTGTCGCTGCAGATGTGGGACTGGCAATGCTAGGGGTAGCCATCCCGACAGCAAACAAACTTGCTATGCTTAATACGGTTAGCAAAAACTCGCCCATGCCTACTTATTTTAATGACGGTAAGAATAGGATAACAGAAATGCGATCAAATCGACCATAACTTTTCAGGAAGCCATTCTGCTCGATTCGTTGGTTGGCTTGGTTAACTCTATTTCATTATTTCCAAAAAAGAAAATTAGAGGAGTTGATAACTAAAAAACCCAGACGGGAACTCGTTTATAAGCAGGAGTCCCACAGCGAGGATCGATTTTAGCTTTGAATAAAACATTGGTTTCGGGATAGAACATAAAGCCAACACCTTCGCGAATCGGACCGAAAATAAGTTCGATATTCTCTAATTTGCCGGCATCTCCTTGAACGGTGACTCGTTGATGTTCTTGAAAGCCCGCTTTTTTGGCATCTTCGGCGTTGATCAATAAACAATGACGGTGAGGCATTCCCCGATATTTATCGCCTACTTGATAAACGACGGTATTATGTTGTCCATAACTGCGTCCTGTTCCGAGAATCAGAGCAATTCCGGGTGCATTTTCTGGTTGATTGAAATCTTGCTTTTGCGGTGCTTTTAAAGTGGGTAAAAGCGTGACAGACATTTGCGCTTTTCCGGTCGATGTTGGAAAATGGGGTTCGGTAAAAATCCGTCCGCTAATGGTAAATTCTGTTTGGGTTTGATCTAATTGCCCGATCTTTTCATAACCCGGAATCGTTTTGGCGATTAACTGACGAATATAGGCGGTATCGTGTAATCTCGACCAATCAATCGGGTTTGTGCCTAAAACCTTGACGGCAATATTTGTTAACAGTTCTACTTCCGAGATGATATCCACATGGGAACCCTGTAGATGACTGCTTCCCCGCTCGTTAAAACGGACAAAATTATTGCCCGATTCGGTGGTTGTCGGGTGAGGATTTTCAAAACGAGCGAATACGGGTAAAATTATCGTATTTTGTCGGGCTAATCCCTGAAAATGTCCTAAATTTGGCTTAGTAGCTACATAAAAAATCGTATCAATTTGAGCTAAGGCTTTTTTGGCTTGAGTTAAATCTGGATTTGCTCCATAAAGATTACCTCCCAAACAGAAAAGAGTGTTAATTTTTCCCCGTTCGGCAGCTTCAATTAATGCCCTGGTATCATAACCGCCGGTTATATTTAATGGCTTTCCTAAAAGTTGAGCAAGTGCCTCGGCGATTTCCTGACGTAATCTCACTGTAACGCCCATAGAACCGAAGCCCTGTACATTAGAATGACCTCTGATTGGCATGGTTCCGGCTCCGATTTTGCCAGCATTTCCCGTCATTAAAGCGGTATTGGCAATACTGATGATATTATCGACACCATTTTCCTGTTGTGTAACCCCCATCGCCCAAGCGAAAACCACACGCTCTAAATTGCCGAAAAGGGCGGCGGTTGCTTCAATTTCTTCTCGGGACAAACCGCAGGTTTTAGTAATGGTTTCCCAGGGTGTTTGTTGGGCATAATCTATAACAGATTGCCAATTTTCTGTATGGGATTCCAGATAATCCCACCGAACTAAATTTTGTTCGATCAAAGATTTTTGTAATCCGACGAATAGGGCGGTGTCGCTACCCGGAATCGGCTGTAGGTAGAGAGTTGAAATATCGGAACCGCCCCGCAATAAAGATTTAATCGGAAAAGCGGGTGAGGAGAATTTGACCAATCCGACTTCAATTTGCGGGTTAATAATAATAATTTTACCGCCGCGATCACGAATTTGAATTAATTCATTCATCAGGCGAGGATGATTAGCCGGAGCGTTAGAACCGATTAACACCACACAATCGGCTTGTTTTAAACTTTCCAGACTGACCATCGAAGTTCCGGTTCCGAAAACCTGTTTTAAGCCTACGGTCGAGGCGGCATGACAGAGATCGGAACAATCGGCTAAATTATTACTTCCTAATGCCCGGAAAAACAATTGTAAGAGATAGGCGGCTTCATTAGAAGAACGTCCCGAACTATAGGAGGCAATAGTCTCGGACGGTTGACGAAAAGCTTGTTCGGCTAATCGATACACTTCTTCCCAACTAATCCGTTGATAGTGACTTTCTCCGGCTTTTAAGAGGACGGGATAACTGAAACGACCCAAGCGATCGCATTCTAGGGAGGTTAAGGACTGTAATTGAGCGAGATGATAGGTCTGAAAAAAATCAGTTTTAATACCTGGCATTAATTCGGAAGTAACTGCCTCGACACTTTTGAGACAACGTTGCAGACTTTCCCCCGCTTCGTTGACAAAACCGCCCTTTTGTCCTCCCGTTCCCCAAGCGCAAGCTAAACAGGCACTTTTATGATTTAAGGTTTGCCAGAGTTTAACCCCTTGAGGAGAGAGAGTTTTTTCTGCCCAATATTGCAATACGGGAAAACCCCCGCCCGCCTCAATTTTGTTGGATGTTTCTCGTTCGTTCATCGTTTTTTTCTCTCGATTTTTTCTCAAATTCATCCGATAGGGAGAGTGTACCCAGTACCGTTGAGTTTATCACCATTTTAAAAAAAGTGCATCAGCAAGACATAAACGACTGGGTAAGCTACGGTTAGTTGTTGACAATATCCCCTGATTGTGATTTTATCAAACTAGGGAGAGGTCTATTAAAATGATAATTCCGATGGATAAAAATGAAGACTTTCAACATTTAGAAGAGATGATTGTTAACGAAACGGATATCTTCGAGATCGCGCGTTGGGTCAACTCGCACTCTTTACTTGCTGTCCAGACAGGGGAGCGTCTGTGTTAAAGCCGGACTTGACAGTAACCTCAACGGATAAACTACCATCAGGGTTTAGGGATGATTCTTCATGGTTTGAGCGGACTTTTCTCCCAATCTTGCTAACAATTAGGAACGGGAATTAATCGACCCAATTTTCTAAGAATAAATGAGGAATTTGTCTAAAATGTCGCAGATTTCTGGTTACTAGCCTGGCTTGATTAGCTAAGGCGATACTAGCAATTAACAGGTCAGACCTGCCAATTTTGCGAAATTTAGAAATATCTTGTAAGCGGTCAAATTGATTGGCTGCATTTGGGTCAATTAAAATTACAGGAAGTTGATTTAATAAGGTTTCTGAACGAGAGAAAAGCTCTTGTGCTTTCAGTAAATCACTCCCTGAAAAAGCCTTAAGCAGATAATCTATCCGCCCGCGCAAAATTTCGATCTTGGTGACAATCGTAATGGCGACTTCCTCATCTTGTAAGTTTTCCAATCGATTAATAACGTTAGTGTTACCTGAGTGGAGATGAGTTACAGTATCCGTGTCAAGAAGATACATCATCGTCAGTTTCCGAACGTCCCCTGGCTTGGTAAATAGAATCTCTTAGGTCGGCCAAAGAACTATCATCGCTTAAAGCACCTGCCTGTTGCAGAAAAATAGCTTTACTATTTGGCGAAGAGTTAGAAGGAAAGGAAGTCTTCAAGGTTTTAGCCTCTTGCTCTAATAAAGTATCGCTGCTTAATTGTTCTGATTTTGGAGTAATTGTCATAATTGCTCCTGATTATTTATTAATATCTTATCATAATGGGTATGGAAAAACTCTCAGTACAGGAAAAAAATTGTATGGAGAAAATTGCGATGATTGGGCAGAGATTTCCTCGGACAAACGACCATCAGGGTTTAGGGATGATTCTTCATGGTTTGGACGGGCTGGAGTTTTAATTTTCCCTGAATCTTTGTAGCAGTTCTTCACGGGATAAATTTGCCAAAGAAAGAAGCAATCCGGTGCGTTCCGAGATGGGAAGTTGGGCGATCCGTTCCACCAGACCAGATAATTCCGAATCTAGGCTGCCAAACCGTCCTTCCAGAAGACTGGCTATCAGGGAATACCGTTCTTCTAAACTACCTTGTTGTATCCCTTCTTGCTTTCCTTCTAATTTCCACTCTTCCCTTTGTTGTAAATAAGCTGGTGATAAGTTCATGATGTCCTCCTGTTCTTCTGTACTTAAATTATCTCTCAATTCTAAGTTTTTGCGCCAGTTGGCCAGAATTTCTAGTAAATTCTCTCGAAAAGGATTGCGTTCTGGCAGTTCAACTAACTCTTCTACTGCTCGTTTTTGAGTTCCTCCTTTACCTAATACCCTCAACCATAAGGTGTCATCAATTACTGGTAATTGATGAATGACAATGATGCCCGCTTTGAGAGACTTCGCTAAAAAGTAAACCCCTGTTAACCAATTACTCTCATCGCTGTGAGTCCCGAAATCTTCAATCATTCTAGCTGAAAAGGTGGGCGTTAGAATCCATAAGAAAGGCAATTCTGCGACCGTCAGAGTTTTGTTTGACCGTTTCGCTTTTCTCAAGACATCCCCATGAACCGTGTATAACTTTGACAAACAACTGCGAATCTCTACCTCGGTCGGGGGATTGCGAAAAGGTTCAAATAAACAGGAAGTAGCCGCCATTTTTCCGAGTAACCCTAAAGGTAACTCAGTGGGAGGAGGTGAGCTAAATGGTTCAAACCAGACATCGATTTCTTGAACCTCACTTTTTACTTTCTTACTTTTTCTAATCGTCCCTAGAGGTGTTAGTAACTCCTCCAGATATTCCTTAGCAAATTGGTCATGAATTTGGCGAGTCATTCAAATTAATAATCAAGCATAAAAAGGACGGTAATAATCTTATTATATCATTAATTAAAAAGGAATCCAATCGACAATATTGATCCATTCTTCTGCTTCGGTAGTTTCCCAAATTATAATTAATTCTTCGGCTAGTTTTCCCATCGTTGTGGTGGGACGTATCCAAAACAGTCCCCAGATTTGTTGATTTTTTTGCCAATATTCTTCTAAATGTTCAGGCATACTGGTACTTGTGTGATAATTTTTGCTTATGGAATCGTGAAATGCTTATCGGGTAACACTTTTAGGACTATTTTGTCGAAGAAACTATCAGTATAGACCTCGTTTCCACACAGAAACCAGAAGAGCCCGATTATCTGTCACCAAGAGTCGTTGAGATAATCCTAAATACTTTAGAACATCAGGGTCAAGAGTTCCTAACGGTGGTGTATTCGGCTCTCCAACGCGTAAAATATCTATCTCTGGATTTAACCTTAAGACAGCAACTTTCAAGCGGGAAGATAAGTTTTCATCCAGTAAAAACTTGATTTTCATACCTTGACAGAATTTTGCCTTTACTGTTTAATTTTTCTCATCTTTTCTCGTTGAGGTGAAGGATGTTTTAGTGCTTCATGGTAGCGAGTCTCTCGCCAATTCTGGAGGCGCAATAAATAGGCATCAATTTTTTGCTGATTCTGGAGATAATAAGTAATAGTAGCGTAGATTTTCTCTAGACTTAGATCGGGATAGATAGCATTTATTTCTTCTGGAGTATAGCCTTCCAAGAAATAAAAGAGTACGTTGTCAATTCCGAGGCGATCACCTTTGATTCTAATATCATTTTCGGAGATAAATAAGAAATAATCTTCTAGTTGCATAATTAATTTTCCCCTTAAATTTCTTTCATTTTTCCCGCTTATTTATTAACATTTTATCATAATTAGTTTGCCTGATGCTTCCCTTGTTTTCAAACCTTTAATTGTCAATTATCGCTTTTCTCTAGCTATCATCAAGGTGATTTCAGCAATCAGTCCGCCGTCAGGATTTTGCCCAAGCCATTTCACCCGCCGTAACGTGCCATCGTAAGCAATACCTCTTGGTTAAGGATTTTTTAGGGCTTCTCGCCTACGGGATCATAAGGGTTTCAGTCTCATTGTGAA
This sequence comes from Microcystis sp. Msp_OC_L_20101000_S702, assembly GCF_007095705.1. Taxonomy (NCBI): domain Bacteria; kingdom Bacillati; phylum Cyanobacteriota; class Cyanophyceae; order Chroococcales; family Microcystaceae; genus Microcystis; species Microcystis sp. Msp_OC_L_20101000_S702. The sequence goes on along the minus strand of NZ_SFBO01000120.1, from coordinate 28,272 downwards.
CGCACGAATGACGTTATCCGAGAAGTATTGCCATCGTAAGGACTCTTGACCACAGACAGGGACGCGGTCTGCTTCGCAGTGCCTTCGGCAGCGCATTATCCACCTCCTGGAGCTTTGCCTTAACTTGAGCCACTTGAAACTCCCTCTCCCCCAGACGCTGCTGATACTCAGCCAACTGCCGCTCATAATTAGACCGCGCTTGATTGACCTACTCAACCCGCCGCGCTGCTTCCAGGGAGGCTTTGGTAAGCCCGTTGGTTCTTGGCAGATTGCAGCTTCCCTACAGCTAACTGGTAGTCCCTGACGGCGGCGGTGTGCTTCTGCTTCAATTGCTTCAGTTTGGCTTGCTCGTGTTCGAGGATGATGGGGTTGGGGAGGGCAAGTGCCAACGCAGTCAGGCTGGCAATGCCTACGGTCAGGAGGTTGTTCATGGCATAGGCGTACTGGGAAGGTTAATTATTAGTATAAAAATCTATATTTGTAAAGATGATTTTTTAGGGTTTTTTCTGACAGACCCGATGATTTTAACCAACTCTCAAAATCCGTTAATAATTTCTGATTGGCTCTTCTTATCTTTTGGCAATCAGCTTCATATTTCTCGTAATCATCCATCACAAATTCCTTGCATATAGTTCTGAAAGTGTCACCACTTGATATCCTTTTTGAGAAAGTTTGGGCAGCACTCTAGAGAGCGTTAATGCAGTCCTTTCTCCCCACAAACCACTATCATGCAAAATAATGATCGAACCAGGACGAGCATTGCAGAGAATTTGCGTCGAAGCAAACCAAGATAAAGGAATATGGGTATCGAAGGGAAATATAGACCCAAGCGCAACTCGATAACCGTTTTGGCGAGCAATCTTGACCATAGTGGTATTATACCAACCCCCTCCTGGACGCAGCCAGCGAGGTTTGGCAAAGTTGGCAATAATTCTATCAGCCTCCAGTAATTCTGTTTCAAACTCTTCTGGTGACAGTTGGATACTGAGTTTATCTTCAGTAAGGTGATTGGCTAACTCATGTCCTTGATTGACTACTTCTCTAATTACCGACTCGTTCTCCTTGACGCGATCGCTGATCATGAAAAAAGTTGCCCGCGCTTGATATTGCTGAAGAATTTCCAGAATTTTTGGTGTTGCCACCGCATCAGGACCATCATCAATCGTGAGAGCAATAATTGGCTTGTCAGTTTTAGTAAAATAGACGGCACCAGGGACAATTGAAGCAATAAGAGAAAGAATCCAGCGAGGCTGAAAAAATAAAATTGAAATCAAACTTAATCCAGCCAAGCTCGAAAAGGCAAAAAGATAGTTGAACATCTTTGATCGTCCTTAATCAAGTACAGAAGCGGACTCTTCATTTCCACTCATGTGGAATATTCCATTTTTTCTGCCATAATTCTTGCAGCTGTTGGAAAGTAGGAGTCCCCTTAATTTCTTTCCATCCAAGCCGCAAATTTTCTTTCTGCTGTTCAGTCAATTTCCAAGACAGGGGTTGCTTGTAGCCTTCTGGGAAGGAGATAACAAATGGCTTAATTGTTATGCCTTTCCTTTCTGCTCGTTTTGCTAGTAACTCAACTTCTTTTGAGTTGCGAGATGCTTGCGTTGAATCTCGTACACTATAGACTGCCTGGAGTGGACCAATCCATTCCATAAACCATCCTTTGTCTCCCTTGATTTTTGGTGGCAGTTTCGCTTCAGGGGATGCGTTAATTTGGAGAAGTAAAACCCGTTTAATATTCAGGTTTTTACTAAAATCATCTAGATATTTATCTAACCACTCAACTGCTGTAAACATCCCCGAATTATCGAAATACCCTCCATCAGCAACATGATAGTTGAATGTGAAATCGCCATTATTACGAGCAATTGGCGATACATAGGGAAAAGATGCCGAGAGTCTGGCGGCTGTCGTGACGTTTAAATCATATATTATGCTCTCAGTAGTTATCCGATTTTCACTGTTATTAAAGAGAGTGTTAAAATCAAAGGCCTTACGTCTTTCTGCATCCTCATTATCCTTAATGAAGGTCATCGGAGAAATCAAAAACCGGCGACCATCTTCAACCAAAGTGGCGTTAAAGACTGGGATAGGAATTTGTCCTTCAAATATCTTCGCTCGCCTGTCAGCTAGAGTAGCTTTAGGATAAAGCATATTTCCCTTCCAATCCTCCTCTATTGCATATCCGCGATCATTGTATTTATCGCCAGCAAGAGGTGGAAACCAGAACCGTACCAAATCGGGATAGGCGAGTCCCCAACCTACGGCATCTAGATTATCTTCAGTTGCATTATTGAAGACTATTTCTAATTCTTGTTGTTCAGGAAATCCTTTCTTCCCAAACCGATCAAAAAAGAACATCGTTCCCACAGACCCACCAGACACCGAGCTAATTAATCCGATTGCCTGAGTAAAAGAAGGCCCTAACTCCTCCTGTAAGCCGTTTAAAACTTGTACTGTCCAACCTGCTGCTTGAATCCCCCCACCACTAGCAGCTACAACCACTAAAGTCTTGTCTGCTTCTGTTTGTTTTTCAAGACGTTTTTGAATTGCTTCTTTAAAGTCTTTCGTTTTCCCTAGTTGATCTTGATTTAATTGTTCTTTTTTTGTCCCATATTGCTCTTGATTTAGTTCCCCTTTTTGTAATTGTTCTTCAATATCTGGATATTTAATTTCAGCCAACTTAAAGTAGTGATCTACTTCAAAAAATAAGTACATCAATCCAGAGACACCAATCAAGGACAAAATAATAGGAAAGTGGAATGGATCGAGATGAGATGTTAAAAGGCCCAATACCCCTGTCAATATCCAAATTAATAATAAAGCATACAAAAGTGCAGGAGCTTCGCCTAGATAAGAAACAATTTTCTTCCTTCTTGGTTTGAAAAAATAAATTACCAATCCATAGATTAGTAAACCAATAATTCCTAAAGCAAGTCCGAGAAAATCTTCTTCTCTAAGCTGAGATATATACTGACCTAATGCTGGAATTTGCCGAAAAATTGCCAGATTTTTGACTGAAAAATCTTTAAGCAAAGAACCTAGCCAAGCTATAAGCCCGATAAATCCTCCACTAGCAACTAAACCTGCCAGAATTCCTGAAAACCATTCTCTTTGCTTTAATTCAGAAAAGGAACGCCACCAGACCATAACCCATGTAGGTAATGTTAGTAGCAAAGCCAGACCATATCGCATCAACGGTAACAAGTTTTGACTTGAAGACGAAATAAGTGAAGGATTTTTGAGAAAAATCTCCTCTGAAGTAAAAGAAACCATTAATGCAGCCATCGTAGAACCTACTGTTACCGAAGCAAGTTGCCAAGAACCACGCATGAAAAATAGATTTTGAAAAAGTACAGAAGCTAACGTATTTGCCAAGATAGGAAAGACAACCAAAATCAAACCAAAGACGATTGGGACTCGCAACGGAAAGAAAAAAGAGTGATACTTAGTAATTCCTCCGATCAGGATGATGACCAAGGAAGTGCTTAATAAAACAAACTTAGTTCTGGTAAAAAACATGGCTATTCTAGTTAGGTTAGACAAATGACTGTTTTGACTTTTAGAGTATTTACTGGCTAGGGCAAAAATCGTCAAGTTTTCACCCAGATCTGTTAGAATAGTAAAAGCTGGAAACAATATTAATATTCGGGCAACTTCTGTGGGATAAAGAAGAACAATAAAAGTAGCACAAAAAGCCCCGTAGATAAAGGGGAATATTCCATCGACAGTTATCTCAGTCCATTTATAAAGTTCTACTCCTTTTGGTTCTAAGTTTTTAAAAAATTCTTTAACTTCATGGGATGTATAACTCCATCGACTGTCGAGAATCTGGTTCTGTGGTTCTAAGTTTAACTTTTTTGCTCGCCACAAAAGCAGAATCGATAAAAGCACGAACCCCAAAATTAGGGTTAAAATTCCCTTTAAATTGCTAATTTTCGCTATTAGCTCATATAAATCATTTAAGCTAAACATATCAGTCTCCTTTAAGGTCTAGGCGAAATAATCTTCGCTGTTACCGTCCCCACCGCGTACTGGTCTTTCAAGAGAGCGATCGCACCCTCTACCCCACAATAATCCATCTGCACCGCCGCCACCGCCAAACTAACCGTCTGATACTGGTCAGGTCAAGCTGTTTCAGTATCATCCCTGCCACCAAACAGACCCCACCTCTTATCTAAACTTTTCTCCAAATGGTAAAACTCTTAACCTAATGAAGTTTCGGCGATTTCATCCGTGCAATTGTCCCCCAAGTAATCTGATTATTTCCCCCTTATTCACCTATCCCTACTCTATCTCCGATAATCTCAACCAATGAGGCTGTTTTCACAAAATTTAACGATTAGCCGACAATGAATCGCCGATGGTAGAAATATTCAGCGATCGCTAAAGTGCTTAACAAAAGAAATTATAATCTTATCGATTTTGACCGTGTCACTATCCAAAGGAATAGATTAGATTTCTTGAAAAGACCGATGCGGGGAAATTACCGATCGATCACCCGAACTTTTTCCTTATCGGTAAAGATCGGGCGATTTGCATATTCTTGCTATTCCTAATACATCCGAGAGCGCCCGTCCTGTCGAATTTATCTTTAAACCCTAACTATCCCCGTACAATTATCAGCATATCGATCATAAACCTTGAGATAGGTTGCACACCATGAGCGAATACCAATATTACGAATTCCAAGCTATCGATCGCCCCCTCACCCAAGAGGAAAGGGCTGCCATCTGCGAGCTATCGAGCCGCGTCAAACCGACGGCAACGACTGCCAGTTTCACCTATAGTTACGGCAATTTTCGGGGGGATCCCAAACAGGTGCTGGCTCGGTATTTCGATATCATGTACTACATCACCAACTGGGGAACACAGCAATTAATGTTTCGTTTTCCCACATCCCTGATCAACCGAGAAACAATTGAACTTTACTGTATCGATAATTATATCAGCTTATCTTTTGCGGGAGATTGGGCAATTTTAGATTGGGAATTTAGTCAAGAAGAGGGTTTTAATGACTGGATAGAAGGAGAAGGGATTCTATCGGAATTGATAGGATTACGCCAAGAAATTCTCCAGCAAGATTATCGAGGATTATATTTAGCCTGGCTGAAAGCTATTGACTTATCCGAGGGATATATAGACATCGATAAGACCCAACTAGAACCTCCTTTACCCCCCGGACTAGGGCAACTTTCTGCCGCTCAAAAGGCTTTTACGGAAATCTTTGAATTGGACGAACACTTATTAAATGTTGCTTGTGCATCCAGTGGTAAACTAACAACTATCTCGGAGCAAACTTGGCAACAAGCTATTAGCCAATTATCGGCTTCTGAACGCCAAGATTTCCTATTAAGATTGGCTAAAGGAGAACATAATTTATCTGCTAAATTAAAACAAAAGCTGTCTCAATTAATCCCTACTTCTCCTGCTTCTAACCAGCCTCGACGCACGATCCAAGAACTTCTTGAGGCTGCTGCTGAGGAAGGAAAAAAGGCAGAAAAACGGCGACAACAAGAAGCGGAAGCCAAGCGAATTGAGGAACTACAAACTTTAGCTAAACGGGAAGCGCAAGTTTGGCAGCAAGTCGAGTCCCTAATTCAGAAAGCCCAGTCTAAATCCTACGATGAGGCTGTTAAATTGTTGGTCAAATTAAGAGATTTAGCCGAATATCAAAACCGGTTGCCCGTTTTCCAAGAGCGCCTGAACCGGATTTACGAGCAGTACAGTAACCGGTCTGGGTTGAAGAGGAGGTTACAAGAAGTGGGACTTACTGACAGTAAGTGAATCGCTCTTGAATTTTCGGCGGCTGCATCTCAATTTGGTCGAAATATCTATATTACATTTTGGGCGCACGCAGTTCGATCAACTCACTGACCACGATGCGCCCCTATCATTGGCGCAATAACTGACAAGCGATCGGTTTTTCCTCCGGGGTAACGTAGAACGTGATCCGAAGGAATCCTTTTCACTGGAAAGACGAGCTGTTAATGTACGGCTGTAATGCCTGATTGTGTCCTATAGGTCTAATAAAGTTGTTAAGTATTGCCGTTATCGATCGAGATCGGGTTAGCTTGGAGATAGCAGTGAGCATTCAGCTTTAAACACTTAATAACTGCTAACCGAATCACTGATAAGGGGGTTTTTTCATGGCTTTTAGCCGTTCTAGCGGTATTTTGCTTCATCCCACCAGTCATCCTGGCCGTTACGGGATTGGAGAACTAGGTAGGGAAGCCTATCAATTTATCGATTTTTTGGCTCAAAGTGGTCAAAAACTCTGGCAAATTCTCCCTTTAGGCCCCACAGGGTACGGTAACTCTCCCTACATGAGTTTTAGCGCCATTGCCGGCAATCATCTCCTGATTAGTCTCGATCTTCTTCGGGAGAAAAACCTGCTTAGTGACGCAGATTTCGAGGATATTCCCGATTTTCCCCTCGATCAAGTGGATTTTGAGCGATTGATCGCTTGGAAAATTCCCCTACTTAGAAAGGCGGCGAGCAATTTTGTCAAGGGTTCTGACACAATTCTTTACAAACAGTTTGCTGGCTTTTGCGCTGGCAATGCCGATTGGTTGGAGGATTACGCCCTATTTATGGCTTTATCCCACGCTTACCAGGGTAAAGCATGGATGGAATGGCCGACAGAAATTCGCGAACGTCATTGGGGTGCGTTGGAAACACCGAAACAGGAGTTACAAGAGGAGATTTTTCTGCACAAATTCCTGCAATTTGAGTTTTTTGAGCAGTGGTTAGCCCTAAAACGCTATGCTAACTCCCTCGGTATCGAGATTATCGGTGATATCCCCATTTATGTCTCCCATAATAGCGCCGATGTTTGGGCAAATCCGCAGGTTTTCCGACTAGATACCCAAACCGGTAATCCCTTGGAAGTGGCCGGGGTTCCCCCGGATTATTTCTCAGAAACGGGGCAATTATGGGGCAATCCTCTCTATAACTGGGATTATCTCAAAAATACGGGCTTTGACTGGTGGGTACGCCGTTTAAAAGGGGTTCTTTCCCTAGTCGATATTATCCGTATCGATCATTTTCGCGGATTAGAGGCCTATTGGGCCGTGGCTTTTGGCCAGGAAAACGCTATTAATGGTCATTGGCTCAAGGCCCCAGGTTATGATCTCTTTAATACTATTGGCGCTCGTTTAGGTAAATTGCCGATTATTGCCGAAGATTTGGGCGATATTGACCAAGCAGTCCTAGATTTTCGCGATCACTTTGCCTTCCCCGGCATGAAGATTCTCCACTTCGCTTTTGGGGGTGATGCGGGTAATCCCTATCTTCCTTTTAATGTCGAACGCAACTGTGTGATTTATACCGGCACTCACGATAATAATACTACTGTGGGCTGGTTTCAGGATAACGCCAATGACTACGAAAAAGCGCGACTATATCAATATCTTGGCGCTCCCAGTGGTCAGGGAGTGGCTTGGGATCTGATTCGACTGGCCTATAGTTCCGTGGCTAATCAGGCGATCGTACCGTTACAGGATGTGTTAGGTTTAGGATCGGATGCGCGGATGAATACCCCCAGTGTCGCAGAAGGGAATTGGTCATGGCGCTATCGTCAGGAAGCTTTAACCGGAGAATATAGCGAGAGATTGCGAGATTTAGTCAATCTTTTTGGCAGAAATCGTTAAATATCAATCCTTTTTTCGAGACGTTACCCCTAACGTCTCTTTTTGTCTGGTTAATGTGGGTGAGAATTTTTTAGCAATCTTTGCCGGATGCGATCGAGATTTTCTCGACTATTGACGGGTAAATGGGGTAGGGGTAATTCTAAATTGGGCCAATTACTCAAATCATGGCAGGGACAGGATAAACCCGATTGTCCCAGCACTTCAATTGGTACAGGTATAGTACAACGAGCGCAGGGATGAAATTCCCATTGAGGGGAAAGTAAGTCTTGGATGGTTTGTTGAGTACCCTCTAGGTAACAATCGCCACTTTCAGGATCAAGCATTTTTTGCCAACAATCCTCAAACTCCGACGAATAGCGATCAGCATTGAAAATTGGCAGCGGAAATAGCATAGCTTGGTTTTTGGGACAAATAACTTTTTTTCCCAATTGAAACCAATGGGCGAGATATTTTTTAACGGCGGAGGTGTCTGACATATAGTTAGGTGTGGAGGCTGCCCTGATTATTGCTCTTACCATCAATCCTAGCGTTAACTTCCGGTGTCGGACAGGTCTTAGGATGATTGATGATCGAGTTTAATAATTATTTTAGGTAACTGAGCATCTACAGCTAGATTAATCCCAATAAACTCACCATTAAAGCTTTTTGGGCGTGCATCCGATTTTCCGCTTGTTCCCAGACTTTTGATTGTACACCCTCGATCGCCCCGTCGGTAATTTCTTCGCCCCGGTGAGCAGGTAAACAATGGAGAATAATCGCGTCTTTGTCAGCGTGACTCATTAGCTGTTCATTGACTTGGTAGGGCTGAAAAACGGGAATTCGGGCATCAGCGAGGCTTTCCTGTCCCATACTCGCCCAGACATCAGTATAGACCACCTGAGAGTCTTTTACAGCAGTAACGGGATCGTCGGTAATTAAGATTTTACTACCGGTTTTCTCGCCAATAGCCTGGGCGCTGGCGACAATTTCCCCATCGGGTTGATAGTTTGCGGGGGAGGCAACCCGCACATTTAACCCCATCAAAGCGCCACCTAGGAGGAGAGAATTAGCGACATTATTACCATCCCCCACATAGGTGAGGTTAATTCCCCGTAAAGTCTGAAAAGTCTCTTGGATAGTCTGTAAATCGGCTAATATCTGACAGGGATGTTCTAAATCCGTTAAAGCGTTGATAATCGGGATGCGGGAATAATTAGCAAAAGCTTCTAAATCCTCTTGTTTAAAGGTGCGAACCGCGAGAATATCGAGATAGCGATCGAGTACCCGGGCTGTATCGGCTAAGGGTTCCCCGCGCCCCACTTGGGTTACACTGGGATTAAGATCGATCACCTGTCCCCCTAACTGGTACATGGCGACGGTAAAGGAAACCCGGGTCCGAGTGGAAGCTTTATAAAATAGCAATCCTAAGACTTTGTTGCAGCTAGGGTTAAGATTACCAGCTTTAAGCTGTGCCGATAGATTGAGTAGGGCGCTGATTTCTTGGCTACTCATGTCGGTTATTCTTAAAACATCTCGTCCTTTTAAAGTGGCTACCATTGGTTTTTCTCTCGATAAACAGGGGTCTTGATTGGGTTTTATGGCAGTTAGCGATTAGCAAAAATCTTGAGTAAAGACCTTATTATAATCCAGTTTTTTCGCTATTAGGCAATTTTTCCCGAAAATTTTCATTGTGGGGGATGTTAGTCCAGCTAACACCCCCACTTTTTCTATTAAATTAGGTAGGTGTTAAAAATTGTCAGATTCCCCCCTTATCAAGGCGGATCCCCCCGCCTATCGGCACCCCCCTTATCAAGGCGGATCCCCCCGCCTATCGGCACCCCCCTTATCAAGGGGGGCAGGGGGGATCAAACCCAAAATCTAATTTCTACTTAACTAATTTTGCCCCACACTTAGAACAAAAATTAGACGAGGGCGGGTTTTTATGTCCACAATTACCGCAGATAATTAAAGCTGGGTTAGCCACTTCCGTCACCGGAGAAAGAGGAATTTCTCCAGCGCTATCCAACTTATAGTTATGGATTAACTGCAAAATAATTGCATCTTCCCGTTTATATTCTGTATTGTCTTTTCCTCCTGTTAACTCCTCGGAACGTTGTTGTAAATATTCAATGAAAGTCCGATACAAAGCTTGTTTTTTCTCCGGAGTAGCTGCAGCCTGTAACTTAGCTGTCACCTGACTTTGAATTTTTTCCTTATCTTCGCGACAAGCTTTTACTTCTAACACCTGTACCGCATCTTCCCAACTGGTGGCGATATCGACTTTTTTTAATCCCGTTGCGGTTTTAATTTCATAGCGAATTGTTTTCTCATTAGTGACTCGATTGACTTCTGGGAAAAGCACTTTCAAAGCTCGGGCTGTTACCACCAATTGATAAATACTCGGATCTTCGGGAAAAACATCCCAGAAAGGCGGTTCCTTTTGGATATGCACGGGGATGGGTAAATCGCGATTTTCCCCCATTTGTTGGGCGCGTTTGGCGAGAATAAATTCTCCTTTCCAGTCCTGATAGGATTGGCGCAACTCTCGCATTCCCTCGAGACAACGTAGGGAAAAACCGCCAATTTCCTGCACGAAGACAAGACGATATTTTTCCACGTCTCCCAAGGGTTTAATATCGTCTTCGTTGGCAATAAATTCCCGCAGTTTCGGAATAATTTTTTGGGCTGCCGGGTTACTGGTATTTCTTCCCCCAATCAGGGCCACATTTTGATTTAATTGGGGTGTAAAACCCGCATCTTTTCCCCGCAAAACCGCAGGATTAAGCATAATTAGGGGTCGCGATTTTTGGTAGGCAATGCGAAGATTATTGATAATATCGGCATCGTTGTTATAGATTTTTAACAAGCGATCACAAGCGGCTAATTCCTGCTGAATGCGACTACTAGCGGGAGCATTTTGTAGGAGTTGATTAGCTTGGTTTAGGATAACTTTTTGAAAATCACCTTGACGAATATCGGCAATCTCGGTGATGTCAAATAAACGCATATTTTCATCGGAGCGCCGCGTTTCTTTCCAGAGGGGACTAGATTGCTTTAAAATCTCCTGTGAGAGGGGTAAACAAAGGTTATCCATACCCGTATCGTAGGCGTTTTTGTTACCAGCAATCCCCGAAGCAAATTGTTCGATAAAGTCTTGATAAAGACCATTTAATTCTTGTCTATCAAATAATTTAATCCCATTAATTAACAAAGCATCGGCACTATCAATCTGTTGGTTAGCTTGCAGATTAAATAGATCGCGACTTTGAATTAACTTCTGACGAAAGCGATTAAAACGGCTTTCTAATTGATTAAGATGTTCCAGTAAACGATTAATAACCTCTACTCCCGCACCTCTGGTTTTTCGTTGAATATTGGCCATTAAATAGCCTTCCAATCCCGTTAAAGCTTGTTCACAATATTCTTCCATCTTATCTTTTTTTGAGATATGAAGTTTATCTTTCATATCATTAATTTCTGCCAAGGCTGTGTCGTATTCTCGTTGACGTTTACTTTCGTTTTGACTCCAAACCTGTTCTTGATCGCGACGGAATTTTTCTGCTATGTCGGTGAAGATTTGTCGTACTAAAACAATAAAACTCTCGGCAAATTTTACCCCACGGTTCCGATCCTCAAGGATATTATAAAACTCTATTTCTAGGGACTTTTTACCCCGTTGAATAATTTCATCCCGATTACTATAAATCTTTTTCAGGTAATCGCCGTGCATCCGTTCATCGGGACTCAATTCTAGTAAATGATTGCGTTTAAATTCCTCGACTCTTGGCGTTAAATAATCATTAATAAATTGCAGAATTTTTCCCTGTTCGTTGCCTAAAATATTAACACCCTGTTTGGTACAAGATAGCCAATTATCTTGATTGATTTCCTGACGAGTTTCGTTAATCCATTGGGAGATTATGGCAATTAAAGAGCGATCCTTGTCGGCACATAAATCCATAATTAACTCCCCTTCGCTCAAGCGCATTTTTTTGAGGATATCACCTCTTACTAAGTCCAACATTTGAGCGGGTAAAATCACGGAATCATTCAGCCACCAATTAATTAAATCTTTGGCTAAACGTTCCGATAAGGAAGCACGAATTTGGGCAATAGGAATTTCAATAGTTGATAGTCCAAAACTCATAAATTGCTTAGGATAACCGCGTCCCCCCGGGTCAGCTTGCGCCCAAGAACCCTTAATATTATCTCTAATAGAACGTTTATGGGGTGCAAAATCAGAGGTCATATCTAGGAAGATATTTTGGGCGATCATTTCCCGAATTTGACCGAGTTTAAAATCACCTTCGCCGTTTTTTGTCCCCACTAAATAGGTAAAATCAAAGGGGGGTAATTTACTAACAACTTCATCGACTAAACCGCTGCTAAACTGTTGCTGATATTCAGTTCTGTAGTCAGAAAAGTAATTTAATTCCATCAAGGCAGCGTAACCATTAGCCAAAACTCGATCGCCGACACTAATCCCCGCAAATGCTTCAGGAGTCGGAACAATTGCCGTACTCAAAGGACTACTTTCCCCTCGTAACCAATTACGAATACAGTAACCTAGATCGATTAACATTCCGCTACCCGTACCACCGTTTAAAGACCCCGTAGTAAAGACATTAATAGCACTATTACTAACTTTAATTCCATAGTGATCAAGCATAAAGTTTTCTTGTCCCTTTACCCGTCTCACCGCGTCTAGAAATTTTCTTTGGATCTCATGATAATTACAAAATAAAGCAAAACGACCACAGGCGCGAATTTGTCCCGCTCCCGCTTCCAGGGAAGTAATATTTCTCTCTAATTCCGGGGGAAACCAACTATTAATCCAGGGATATCTATCCATATCAGATACCATTTCCTGTACCTGTTTTCCACTCACCCGGGCCCAGTGTTTTTCGTTATCTTTAAAAGCACTGCCAGCAGCTTCAGGATTACTGATTTTATAATCCTTATCCGTGTCAACCACCAAAAAACTGACAATCGGAAAATTGCTCAAACTGCCATAACTTTCCTCGATTAAACGACGCAAGCGCGATAAAATCTCGTTACCCGTGCCACCAATACCCACTAAAACCGTGGGAACCATGCTTTTTTCTTCTACTGCTGCTGGCATAATTACTTAACTCCTAAGGCGATTTCTTGACGGTTGCGGGGGACTTCGTAGGTGAGGAAATCGTAGGCTAATTTAGTGTTAGGAAAAATTGCCCGCGCTTCCTCTAACAGATTGGAAATATCCAGAGAATTCCCCGGTAGATAACGGGGACTAAAATGGGTCATTAATAACAATTTTACCTGGGCTGCCAAGGCCACCTGGGCTGCCATCGTCGAAGTGGAGTGAACACTTTCAAAGGCTAATCCGGCATCTTGGTGTGCAAAAGTCGCCTCATGAATTAGCACATCTGCATTTTGTGCCAATTCGATCGATCCTTCACAGAAAATAGTATCGGTACAGTAGGCAATTTTACGGCCGATTTCCGTTTCTCCGCAGAGGGACTGACCGCGAATTTTGCTGCCATCGGGGAGGGTGACAGTTTCCCCTTTTTTCAGCTTGCCGTAAATTGGTCCGGGGGGAATACCCAAAGCGTTGGCTTTTTCCACATCAAAACGTCCAGGACGGTCTTTTTCGGCGATACGATAACCATGGGCAGGAATACGATGTTTTAATAGCTGACAGGAGACGGTAAATTCTTCATCTTCGTAGAGTATGCCGGGGGAAATGGGATGGACACGCACCCGATTGGCTAAATTAGTATAGGAATACTTAGCACAAGCACGCAGATAGTCCCCTAGTCCGGGGGGTCCGTAGATATCAATATCCTGAGCAGAACCGGCTAATCCAATACTGGCTAACAATCCCATTAAACCAAAGATATGATCCCCGTGCATATGGGTGATAAAAATGCGTCGGATTTGGGAACTTTTCAGGTCGCTACGCAGTAACTGGTGTTGAGTTCCTTCTCCACAGTCAAACAGCCATATTTCCGCCCGTTGGGGCAAACGAAGGGCGATACTAGAGACATTACGCGAACGAGTGGGAACCCCGGAACTGGTTCCTAAAAAAGTAATCTCCACAGGATAGCTGTCAGGATAGAGGATTCTTTTTCTAGTCTAGGCTGTTTTTATCGATTTCTCGATCGAATTGCTGCTTTTCTGTATTTCATCACTTGAAAACAGAAAATCCCCTGATTTTGACCTAACTCTGCAATAATTACGCGCAGCCAGAAATACACCAGCTTCCTTATCATGCTTTGTGCTTTTGGTCAAAAAAACTTTTTTTTTGCAATAAAACTACACAAAAAAAAGATCATCGTTGTGGGTGAAATTGACTAATTTACCCGTCTTAATTAGGATTACTTTGTAGATGTGGCAAGGGTTTCAACCATTGCTGCCTAAAAAAGCACAGAATAGCCCATTATGAAATTCTATCAAATCGCTGTAACCTTCATAACATCTTTGTTAAATAAAAATCTTTCTCAATTAATTCTTAAGAATTTGTAAATATTGCGAAATGTTAATTTAAATATTCTCAAGTTTGTGGAGTCAATAAATAATTTTTGCTTATCTTTGTCCAAAATTGGGTTAGAAGTCAGTTATCAGTTATCAGCCGTAGCGACTGTCTTGATTGTCAAGGGGTAATTCAAAAAAACTCAAGCGGTTGCCGTAAAACTCAAAATCTCAAGCCGGAAAAAAGCGCAGCAAAAACTAAGTCGCTCAGGTTAAACCAAAGCAAGCGCAACCCTTGATCAGAGATAACAAAAAGTGTAAATCTCTAGGAACAAGGTGGTTGGGTTGAGCTATCATTATTGAGCAGGTATTACCAATCGGCTCACAAGGCGAAACCCAACCAAGATTGTGAAAATATTCCGGGAAGTTGTTGGGTTTCATGCTTCAACCCAAACTAGGAGTTTTACTCAGACTAATCGAGTTGTTATAGATACCAATGTTTTTATTAGTGCTTTACTCAATCCACTAGGAACACCCAGAAAAGTAATCAATCAGTCAATGTACCATTCTTCAGAGCAAGGCAACTTATCAAGAATTGGCAACGAGAATAAGCAAAAATAAATTTGACAAATATTTAGAAAAGGTGCTATTATCCTGAATAATAGTTGACTTGTGTTAGAATCGGTTGCACTCTTGTTGTTAATTTAAGGGATAGTTACATGAAAATTGTTACTGTTACTGAAGCCAAAGAACAAATTGATGAATTAGTGAATGATACCAATGATAATCATCAACCGATTTTGTTATCTGGTACGAAAAAGAATGCTATTTTAATTGCTGAGGAAGATTGGAACTCTATTCAAGAAACGCTTTATTTGTATTCTATTCCTGGTATGGTAGATTCAATTATTGAAGGTGGCAACACTTCTATTGAAGATTGTGTGGATGAGGCGGGTATCAGAGCAATTTTAAATGGATAATTGGCAGTTGGTTTTTACCAAACAAGCGAAAAAAGATGCTGAAAAGCTGGCTCGTACTGGGTTGGCAAAACAAGCTAACGAGTTATTAAATATTCTTAAGTCAAATCCGTATCAATCTTATCCTGTTTATGAGAAACTCAGTGGCGATTTAGCGAGCTATTATTCCCGACGTATTAATATTCAGCATCGTTTGGTTTATCAGGTTATTCCAGAAGAGAAGGTTGTCAAAGTTATACGGATGTGGACTCATTATGAATAACCCCTCTTATTTATTTTACACTGGTAACAGTATAGACTGAAAATGATTGACTTGGATTGTAAAAATATAGCAATTTGCGAATGAGTGAGGCACATACTAGGAACGTGAAAAGTTTATGGTATAAGACTTTTGCCTTCCGCAAAACGGTATAGATACCCCCAAGATAACATAAAAATACGATATAAATTCCCCTCCTCAACTGACTGAATGAAGGGGCATTTATGGTATTTTTAGAAACAATTTAGCTGGCTTTTGTGGTTTCTTTTTCGGTATATTGGGAAGGTTTTAGTTTGCGGTTGAAGAAAATACCATACAAGATCATGTTATCGCACTAAGGGAAAAATTTATAAATTTCTTGGCGATGAGCAACTCGTTGATAGATAATGGTTTGATGATTTGACCTCTCCCCCAACCCCTCTGGGAGCAGGAGAGGGGAGTTAGTCTGGATTGATTGGTAGCCTTATTCGTCTTCGTTTCTTAAAGGTATAATTCCTTTAAGAATCTTTCCTCTAATAATCAAATAGGCAGGAAAACAATACACCCAAAGGAGAAGTAAAAACAAAAAAACTGACCATGAATTACCAAATGATGGTACGAATGATCCTGTAATTTTATACTTATGAATTTCTATTCTATGGGAATCAATTGCTGCCCAAAGTGCTGTCCAGAAGACAATTCCACGCATTATAGGACTTCCTGTAATCGCTCCAAGACCAATGCCAACAACCAAAATCAACAATGTTAGTAAAAGTGAATTTCTCCAACCCATAATGAATATTAATCTTTTTAGTAGTGTTTCTATCGAATCGAGATAGACTCGCGCATCCTTGCCCATGCCATTGTTGAAATTGCGGGTAGTGCGATCGCCCTCCCTCGTAGCTAGATCAAGCAGCACCCCAACCCAACACCAAAGGGAGATAGCAGAAGCATACACACTCCCCCCCCCACAACTGTAGCAAAAGCTACAATTTAATAAATCTTTATATTCTTCTCCCTAGCTTAGGGATTCACAGGGGAAAGAGTTTCAGGTATTTTCCCCTGTTTTACTGCTTCTCAGGCGACCTATCGCCTTCCGTGAGGGATTGTGGCGCGGTGTGTCAGATTCGATAATAGGGTTCAAAATTTCGCTAACCGCTACTTGAGCCATAGCGTTTTCCCTTAAGCAGAATTCACGCCGCCTCCAGTTCATAATGCAAGACCAGAAGCTCATCGCCTGGCAGAATAGCCATCGCATATTCCCGCCCCTGACTGTCAGAAAATTCCACTAAATATTGATAGCGCGAACCTTTTTCATACACCTCAACCACCGTTCCCACCTGTCCGCTTGGCAAGCTGGGGAAAGCTTCATAATCTGGCTCAACCAAAGTCAATCGCTCCCGAGGGACGGAGTTGAGGATGGCAACCGGATCTAAGAGTTTGATGTCTTTCATTTTATTTCACTTGATAAAGGCAGAAATTAGGCGAGGGTTGGGATTAATTAAGCTGATTTCCCAGATAGTTCGCAGTTCTGTTCCTTACCCGTTCTGGTATCGTCCAATCCACTTTAAACTGCTGGCCGAATTCCGTGACCGCTTGTTGCACAACTTCCCCCTCCAGGGCAGCCTGTGAGATGAGCGATCGCAAAACCTCAGCGTTCTCGGCAGTTATTCCCAGACGAGAGCGAAAGACTCTGGCTTTATTTTTTCCCCTGGAATGTTCTGGATTTAAGCAATAGCCAATCAGTTTTTCCATCGAGATTTCTGCCAGTTCCCCGTTGGGTAATTTCATCTGCGGCACTCCGAACTTTCTGACTTCCCTCAGAGCAACTCGATTCGCAATTGGCGGCCCACCACAGAAGCCGCCCGTTGGATAGTATCGAGAGAAACGCCCGTCTTTTCGGGGTCGAGGAGGCGGTCAAGTTGCGCTCGACTGGTCTGCATCCGCGCCGCCATCTCCGTTTTCGTCAGAGAGAGCCGTTTCATCTCCTCAGCCAACTGCCGCAACCGTAACCGTTTGAGTGCCACCGCACTACAGTCCTCCTAGACCTTCTTCTTTGAGAAAATCATCGAAATCGGAGCCAGTATGGGGGTTAGGGGTCATATTTTTTCTGTTCCTTCTTACGATTGAGAGCTAAATCGATTTCCTGTTTTGGTTTTTTTTGGGACTTCTTGATGAAAGTGAACGGCACAGGGGCAGCCGATGGGAAAGCTAAACTCTACGTCCTTGATATCGCTGCCAATAATCCGGCAATCTTCACGGCTGAGAGTTTTCCACCAATCTTTGACCGGCTCCGACCCACCTTCGGCTCGAAAAAACTTGGCTGGCAGCCTTTTCAATCCTTACGTCCTCAGTTATCGCGCCTTATATGGTACATCAATAATTATCATTTCTGCATTAGTTTTGTAGAGCGACAGTTGCACAGGGGTTAGGTTATAACTGCCAGCAGCCTTAATTTTTGTTAAGGATTTTAAGCATCGCCCAAACTCACCACTGACTAACCCACCCTACTGATACGGATATCCCCCTTCCGGCTAATGTAAAGAAAACGTTACAGTAACAAGTAAAGCCCAGTAGCCAGGAAGCCGTCGATCATGTTTGAATACTTTAACCAGAAAGCTATCAAAGCGGTGATGTTCGCCCAAGAAGAAGCCCGTCGTGCCGGTCACAGTGTCGTGGGTACGGAGCATTTACTGTTAGGATTGATAGGAGAAGCCACCGCCGCCGCAGCCTTAATTCTCAAGGATTTAAAAGTCACCCTGCACGAAAGTCGCCGCCTGATTGAAGGAATGACCGGCCGTGGCAGCGGTTACAGTCCCGTTAATATCCCTTTTACCCCGAAAGCGAAAAAGATGTTCGAGCAAGCATTTCAGGAAGCTCGACAATTAGGGGAACAGGCGATCGCACCTGAACATCTATTACTCGCTATCACCGCCGATCCTGAATCCCTAGCCGCTAAAATTTTAATTATGCAGGGTGTTGATTTGATCAAACTTCGCGGCCTTTTACTGAAAAATGCTGGGGAAAAAGTCGCTAGTGGTCGCTTAACAGGTGATAGTGACTATAAAGACCAGAAAAATACTCCCCAAGGCGGTATTTTAGCCCAATATGGTCGCAATTTAAGCCAAGAGGTCAAAAATGGCAAAATTGACCCTGTAATCGGTAGAGAGCCAGAAATCGAGCGAGTTGTCCAAATTTTAGGCCGTCGTACCAAAAGTAACCCGATTTTACTCGGTGCGCCGGGGGTGGGGAAAACAGCGATCGCTGAAGGGTTAGCACAACGCATCCATAGTGGCGATATTCCCGAACTTTTGCAGGATAAACAGGTAATTGCCCTCGATATGGGGTCTTTACTGGCGGGAACCCGTTTTCGCGGCGATTTTGAGGAACGTTTAAAGGGTATCGTGGAGGAAGTTCGCAAATCGGGCAGTATTATCCTGTTTATTGATGAAATTCACACTCTTGTGGGTGCTGGTAGCATGGGGGGAGCTATGGATGCTTCTAACCTGCTTAAACCTGCTTTAGCTCGCGGCGAGTTACAGTGTTTAGGGGCAACCACTCTCGATGAGTATAAACAGCATATTGAGCGAGATGCGGCTCTAGAAAGACGTTTTCAGCCAGTTATGGTGGGAGAACCGACCAAAGAGCAAGCGATCGAGATTTTACGCGGTTTAAAAGCCACCTACGAGGATTTCCATCAGGTAAAATACGATCAAAAAGCGATCGAAGCTGCTGTTCATCTATCCTCGCGCTATATCAATGATCGCTTTTTACCGGACAAAGCGATCGATCTTCTCGATGAAGCGGGATCCCGCACCCATCTACGCTATTCCCTGCAAAGTAAAAGTCCCGCAGAGGTTAGCGAAGAATCACCCCTAATTAACCCCGAATCTTTAATTCCGGTGGTGGATGCGGAGGAAATCGCCCAAATTGTCGCCGCTTGGACTGGTATTCCCGTTACCCAATTAACTGAAACTGAGTCGGAATCGCTCTTAAATCTGGAATATCAACTGCACGAGCGGATTATTGGTCAACAGGAGGCAGTAAATGCCGTTTCTCGTGCTATTCGTCGAGCGCGAGTAAATTTAAAGAATCCTAACCGTCCGATTGCCTCGTTTATTTTTGCCGGTCCCACGGGAGTGGGTAAAACTGAATTAACGAAAGCCTTAGCTAAGTTGCTCTTTGGCTCGGAATCCAGTATGATTCGCCTAGATATGTCGGAATTTATGGAATCCCACACGGTTTCTAAATTAATCGGTGCGCCTCCCGGATACATCGGTTATAATGAAGGCGGTCAGTTAACGGAAGCAGTGCGTCGTCAACCCTATAGAGTGGTTTTGTTTGACGAAATCGAGAAAGCACATCCCGATGTTTTTAATCTTCTCCTGCAACTGTTAGAAGATGGTCGTTTGACCGATTCCCAAGGTCGTCGGGTGGACTTTAAGAATACCCTAATTATCATGACCTCGAATATTGGCTCAAAAGTCATCGAAAAGGGCGGTAATAGCTTAGGATTTGAGATGGCTGACGATTTTGCTCAATCGCGTTACCAACAGATTTCTAATCGGGTGACAGACGAGTTAAAACAATATTTCCGTCCCGAATTTCTCAACCGTCTCGATGAAATCATTGTTTTCCGACAGTTAACTCGCGAAGAAGTTACCCAGATTGCCGATATTCTGATCGCAGATCTAGCCAAACAATTGACAGAAAAAGGCATTTCTGTGCAAGTTACCGCCGCTTTTAAGGATTTGGTCATCAATGAGGGTTATGATCCTAGCTACGGTGCGCGGCCTTTACGTCGTGCTTTAACTCGACGCTTAGAGGATAGTTTAGCCGAGGCGATGTTATCGGGAAAAGTCAATTCTGGAGACCATGCGCTATTAGATGTAACTGCTGAAGCTGTGGTGACAGTCTCTAGTCATCAGCGCTCCGAGCAGAGCGATATTCTCTCGCAATTACAGTTACAATCGGTGGGTTAATCCGCTCAAAAATTGCTTTTTTCGGGGTTGAAAATTTTTCAACCCCAATTTTTATCATCCTGGAAAAATAACTTCTAGGGGAGCGGGAATCATCTCGGTGCGAAAGTCCAGAATCTGAACTAGGATTAAATAGGCAACGGCGATTAAAATCGAAATCGCTCCCGTGATAATGGCGATAATTTTAGCAGAATTCATATAATTAACCGATAATTTCCTGAGATTGCCGCAAAAGCTACCGAAATTTATTCTCATCTACGATTGCGAGCCTAAACAATTGAAACTGAAGATATCTTACAGCACAATTCTCCCGGACGGTTGAGGGAAGGGAGTGCGTCTCAGTAAAGCTGTCCCTTGAAAATTTGACAGGAGATAGTTCTTGTGTTTCAGTATATAGACTAAAATCTATGGTCAAGCTTTAAATTATTTTTTATTTGAATCCATGCAACCAGCAAAACCCTTGTTATAATCGCCAATATATGGTATGAGTCCAATTCCATCCACTGCATCGGCATCTTCAAAGTTGATCAACCTCGCTTTGTTTTAAGGTAGGCTAAGGCCTGCCTTACTTTTTTGGGTTGGGAAGAGGGGAGCAGGGGGAAAAGAGGAAAATGGGTCATTAAAGCTTAATTATCAGGAAAAAGCTCTGATCGTGTCTAAATTCTAGCTTTCTTTCGGGGCAAGCTTTCGGGTGATCAATAACTAACAGAAACTAAATTTTCGAGTTGTTGTTAGAAAATAGGCAAGCGCTCGCTTATAAAATAGGAGTTTCAGCACTTATGTGTTGACAGGGATTTTCCAAGATAGAAGAGTGATAAGATTTTTATTCACCTATGATCAACCTATGGCCTAAAATAATCATAAGGAGACAACATCACTCAATTTAAACTACTGACAGGAGAAGGAAAAGTCGGGACATACGGCGACTTGTTAAAATTAGGTCGTAGAGGAGATAACTTAACCCCTCATCATCTACCATCCAATGCGTATATGAAAGCGAAAATCAAAGGTTACACAACTAATCAAGGAATTGCTATCATGATGGAACACTTATCCCCCGGAAAAGGAGGTCGTCATCGTCAAACCTTATCTTATGGTAAAAGTCCAGACTTAACTCTTTCCCCTCGACAAACCTTAGCACAAGAAGTTTGGGATATTCGCTCAATTTATCTAGGTCAAGGATTATATAATGCAGATATTAGAAAGGGATTACAAGAACTCATTCAACTTAATAAAACTACTTGGTCAACCTTTTTTGATCAAGGAGCAACAACCCCATGAATTTAATAAAAATCCTACAAGAGAATCGCTTAATGAAAACACCCCAAGAAATTAACTTATTTGAGGAAACATTAGAAAAACTTGCCAAATATCCTGATGATAAAGATTTAAAAGACTTACATCTTATCCTAGATGATAACTGTGAACATCCTGAAATTATGTTTAGTTTATTGCATTTTTTAGAAGATTTTGAACCCCAACAACAAATACAGGCTTTTATTGAAGTGATTCCTCAATTAATGATAACTGCACCAGAATGGACAAAAATCATTCACTATCGAATGATTAATGATGAATCTGCTGTTAAAATTTATCAGAATAGTCTGGAATTAGCCAATCAAAAAACACCTCATTTTTTGTATCAACTTTTACTAGAAAGCGTCAAAAATCAGATTAATTCATCCTCGGAGGTCATCTTAACCTAAATTTTTGTATGACTTATAGAAATTAAAATGGTATTTTGGTATCTGTAATCCCTTAAAAAATGTCGCTTTTTCTGGCATTTGTTCAAGCTTAATTAATTTAATTTGAGACTCAGCGACTTCCCCCAACCCCCCAAAAGCTTGGATTGAGTAATAAAATCAAAAGTAAACGCCAATTTTAAAAGAGAGTTTCCCCTTAAAAATCCCAACCTATATCTTGAGCAATTAAACCCTCGACACTGTGGCCATCTTCTCCTTGAGACATGAGGTAACGTTCAATTAAAGGCAAACCCCTGTGTTTGTCAAGCAGGGAGCGGGAAGCGGGGAGTGGGAAGCGGGAAGTGGGGGGAACAAATAAAATAATCTCCTGTCTCCGAGTCTCGTGACGACCGACTGCTGAGGGCTGATAGCGAAAATAACTGATCTGATCCCCTAGCGTGATAAGCTGTGTATTGGCTAATTTTACAAAAAATTAAGACTTTCCCCTTGTGGGAGTTATCAGCTAAAACCCAGAGTAGACATAAACAATGGTAGCGACAACAGAAACTAACGTTGGTAAAATCGTCCAGATCATCGGTCCTGTCATCGATGCCGAATTTCCCAGTGGCAAACTGCCCCGTATTTATAATGCCTTAACCGTAAAAGGAACCAACTCCGCCGGTCAAAATCTATCGGTTACTTGTGAAGTGCAACAGTTACTCGGTGATAACCAAGTGCGGGCCGTTGCCATGAGTACCACCGATGGTTTAGTGCGCGGTATGGATATCGTGGATACCGGCGCAGCGATTAGCGTTCCCGTGGGTAAATGCACCCTCGGTCGGATTTTTAACGTTCTTGGTGAACCCGTGGACGAAAAAGGACCGGTTAACGTCACCGAAACCTCTCCTATTCACCGTCCCGCTCCCAAATTAGTCGATCTTGAAGTAACACCGACGGTTTTTGAAACCGGTATCAAGGTAATTGACTTGCTCACCCCCTACCGTCAAGGTGGCAAAATCGGCCTCTTTGGGGGTGCTGGTGTGGGCAAAACCGTCATTATGATGGAATTAATCAACAATATCGCCATTCAACACGGGGGTGTCTCGGTTTTTGGCGGTGTGGGTGAAAGAACCCGCGAAGGAAACGACCTCTACAACGAGATGATCGAATCGAAGGTAATCAACGCTGATAACCCCGAAGACTCGAAAATTGCCCTCGTTTACGGTCAGATGAACGAACCCCCCGGAGCGAGAATGCGCGTCGGTCTCTCTGCTTTGACCATGGCCGAATATTTCCGCGATGTCAGCAAGCAAGACGTACTCTTATTTATTGATAATATCTTCCGTTTCGTGCAAGCTGGTTCGGAAGTATCGGCGCTCCTCGGTCGGATGCCTTCTGCGGTAGGATACCAACCCACCCTCGGCACTGATGTAGGCGACCTGCAAGAGCGGATTACCTCCACCAAAGAGGGATCGATCACTTCCATCCAAGCGGTCTATGTACCGGCGGATGACTTGACTGACCCCGCTCCCGCTACTACCTTCGCTCACTTGGATGGAACTACTGTACTATCCCGGGGTCTGGCTTCCAAAGGTATCTATCCGGCGGTAGATCCCCTCGGTTCCACCAGCACCATGCTCCAAGCTGATATCGTCGGTGATGAACACTACGGCACCGCTCGCGCCGTCCAATCTACCCTGCAACGCTATAAGGAGTTACAGGACATCATCGCTATTCTCGGTTTAGACGAATTGTCGGAAGAAGATCGTCTCACCGTTGACCGCGCTCGCAAAATTGAGCGTTTCCTCTCGCAACCTTTCTTCGTGGCGGAAGTGTTCACCGGTTCTCCGGGTAAATACGTTACCCTCGCTGATACGATCAAAGGCTTCCAGATGATCCTCAAAGGTGAACTCGATCGCTTACCCGAACAAGCGTTCTATATGGTCGGCAATATCGATGAAGCGATCGCTAAAGGCGAAAAACTCAAAAAAGGCTAATTAAAAGTCAGTAGTAACCGCGTTTAGCGGTTACTTAACCCAGAAATCTGCCAAAATTATCGTTATTATCACCAATGAGCATTACAGTACGGGTTATTACACCCGATCGCATTGTCTGGGATAACGTGGCCGAAGAAGTAATCCTACCCAGTTCCACGGGACAATTAGGTATTCTTAGTGGTCACGCTCCTTTATTAACTGCCCTGAATATTGGCGTAATGCGAATTCGACCGGGGAAAGACTGGGAAAATATCGCAGTTTTGGGCGGTTTTGCCGAAGTCGAAAATAATGAGATCAAAGTCCTCGTTAATGGGGCGGAATTAGGCTCAAAAATCGATAAAGAAAAAGCTCGCGCCGAATACGAACGGGCCCAAACTCGTCTCGATGAAGTCAGTAAAGGGGATGACCGTCGCAAAACTATCCAAGCGCAACAATCATGGCGCAAAGCTCGCGCTAGATACCAGGCCGCTGGCGGTTTAGTATCGGTTTAAACCCAACCAAATCAAATTAAATTAAAGCAAAATCGGGCGGGTTTATATAAACCTACCCGATTAATTTTTTAGCCTTTAGCAATCAGCTTTTAGCCATTTTTCTGCCTATTATCAAGATTATCTAGCTGACGGCTAAAAAGCCGATTAATTGCTACCACTAAACACAACTTCGGGGAATTTTAACTGTGCATCGGCCATGGTGATTTGTCGGCCTTGATTGCGTAACTCTTGCCAAAAATTAATTACTTCTGTGGCTTTGTTGAGAACATCAACGCGATCGGACTCATCAATCCAGTGTTTTGCTTCTAACTCCTCTTGCAGTTGTTGCCAAGCATCATTGCGCGGCCAGAAAAAATAAGCGGTGAGGGGGCTAGTTCCTTTGCCGACCACCTGATCCACAGCGATCGCTACGTTCTGATCTAACCACAATACTTTTAAAATAAACTTTGATTCGGAACTGACTGTCATTGTTAATCGTTAATCGTACAATTCTCGATTATATCATCTTTTGACTCAATTCTCCGCAGTCAGTTTTTAACTATTTTTTCCTATTTTTTCGCCAATAACCGCTATGATTCCCGAAACAGACTCTTTAGCTTCTAAACAAATCGGTGTGGCCGTAATTAGAGATGATCGAGATTTAATTTTAATCGATCGCCGTCTGGCCAAGGGACTCCTGGGCGGTTTTTGGGAATTCCCCGGCGGCAAAATCGAAGGCAATGAAACGGTGCAGGAATGTATTAAACGAGAGATATTAGAAGAAATTGGCATTGACATCGCGGTTGATAGTCATTTAATCACCATCGACCACACCTATAGTCATTTTCGGGTTAATCTACAAGTATATAACTGTCGTTATCTCAGCGGCCAAGCAAGAGCGATCGAATGTGAAGAAATCCGCTGGGTAACTATCGAGGAACTAGATAATTACACTTTCCCCGCGGCCAATCAAGAGATTATCAGAGCCTTAAAAGACATGGTAAACTCGAAATGATTGCTGTTAATCGTCGAGTGATTATGCTTAATCCTTCTATTCGTCAAGAACCCCGCTACGAACCGGCCGCGGTTATTCCCCTAAAAAAAGACGCTTCCATTGTCGAGTGGTTAGAAAAAAATAATCGCATGATTCCCCGGGATAAAATCGCCGAACCGGATCTGACTCTCGAAGAAGATGTGGAACTATCTGAACTCATGGATGTCGATGATATCGGTTATGATGACGACGAGGACGAATTAGTCTTAGATGAAGATTAATCCTGTCTTCTTTGGCAAATTTTACCCTTATCTGACGCTTTAGTCGTGAACGCTAACATTTTTTCCGCCCCTATCTTTAAAAAACCCACTGGAACCCATCTCCTGATTCTACTAACGGGATTACTATTTCTGTTAGTAGTTTTTTTTCAGTCCACTAATTCCCTGTTACTCCCCCTGATGGCCACAACGTTAATCAGTGCTGGTCTTGGCTGTCAAGTAGTACCGATGCTGCGGCGCTTGAAAATGGGTCAGATTATGCGCGAAGATGGACCCCAGGCCCATTTAAAGAAAGCAGGAACCCCGACGATGGGAGGCAGCTTTTTTGTGCCAGTAGCCCTTATTTTCGCTTTAATCTGGTCTAAATTCACTCCTAATGTGGTGGCGGTTGCTTTGCTGACTTTTGCTTACATGGGCATCGGTTGGTTAGATGATTGGCAAATTCTGCGTTATAAGTCGAATAAGGGCCTATCTCCCCGGATGAAGTTAATTTTACAGATAACGGGGGCGGTGCTTTTTTGCCTCTGGATGTCGTTCAATCAGGTGAGTACCGATATCGGCCTTTGGGGTCGATTAGTCATTCCTTTGGGCTTTTTCTTCTGGATTTTGGCGGGATTTGTCCTTGTGGCTGAAAGTAACGCCACTAATCTCACCGATGGGGTGGATGGATTAGCGGGGGGAACAGGTGCGATCGCTTTTTTGGGTTTAGCCATTATTATCGCTCCTAGTCATCCAGATTTGGCGATTTTCTGCACTTGTTTTGCTGGTGCTTGTCTAGGCTTCATTTTTCATAACCGCAACCCCGCTAAAGTCTTTATGGGTGATACGGGTTCCCTCGCTTTGGGAGGTGCTTTAGCTGCGGTGGGTTTAATTACTGGACATCTCTGGGGATTATTTTTAATTAGTGGTCTCTTCTTTCTGGAATCTCTTTCGGTAATCGCTCAGGTTATCTATTATAAAGCCACAAAAGGACCCGATGGCAAGGGCAAAAGATTATTAAAAATGGCTCCTTTTCATCATCATTTAGAATTAAGTGGTTGGACGGAAACGAAGATTGTGGGAGCTTTTTATCTGGTTAATGCGCTTTTAGTTGTCTTGGCTATTTGGACCAGTTAACTAAGTGCTAAAGGAAAGACCACAACCGCAGGTATTTTGGGTGTTGGCATTGGTAAAACGGAAACCACCACCCATGAGATCTTCTGAATAGTCTAATTTTAAAATTTGTAGGTAGCGATCGCTGTCAGGATCGACTACAATATTAATACCCTGACTTTGATAAAAGCGATCGTTTTCTGCCGCAATAGGGGTTAATTCGAGATGATAGTGAAGTCCCGAACAACCACCATTTTTTACTGCCAAACGCAGATAGGAACCAGTCAGACGACGGCTTTGACTCCAACGTTCAATTTCTCTAGCGGCGGCGGGACTTAATTCGATCATTGTTTTTGAGACTATTGTAATAATAAGTAGCTGGTTATAATTAAATTAAAAATGGATTTTAGGTTCGATCCCCCCTGCCCCCCTTGATAAGGGGGGTGCCGATAGGCGGGGGGATCTGACAACTTTTAACGCCTACCTACTTAATATCAAGTTCTTGTGAAGTTATACCATAGTTGTTGTCAAACTTTATGTTAAGAAATATGTAACTAATAAATGGCGGGGGTAGCTGACAATTTTTAACACAGAAAACGGGTTTCTAAATACTTGAAGAAACCCGTTTTCTAGGTGACTTAGACACTTAGATAAAGAAATTACCCACTGGAATGCTCCCTAAAGCTGGCAAAGCACCAGTAAATCCGGTGATATTTATTAATAAATCATTGCTGGATTGGAAGCCAGCCGTGAGAGGAGCGGGTATTTGTCACAGGGGAATTAATTTGTGGTAGCATACAATTAAATGCGTTTTGTCTGCTAGGATAATGCTCAACCTTTCAAAAGACATTCATTCTTTAACTGAGTTTAAACGAAACACGACCCGGTTCCTAGAGCATCTCAAACAAACCAAAGACCCTTTGGTGCTTACGGTTGATGGGAAAGCAGCACTCGTCGTGCAAGATGCGGAATCCTATCAGACACTTCTTGAAGCTGCTGAATTGGTTGAGACGCTTAAAGGAGTCAAGCGTGGTCTTGAAGAGATGAAGCAAGGCAAAGGTAAGAAGGCAGAGGAATTCTTCTCTGAATTGTTCGATAAGCTGGACAGTTCTCCATGAGCCAAAAGTATCAAGTGGTCATACAACCTGAAGCACAACAGGGAATTGAAAAAGCCTATCTGTGGTTCAGTAAAGATTCTCCTCGAAAAGCGAGGTTGTGGCTAGAAGGATTGTTAATTAAACAAAGAAATTACCCACTGGAATGCTCCCTAAAGCTGGTAAAGTCCCAGTAAATCCAGTGATATTTATTAATAAATCATTGCTGGATTGGAAGCCAGCCGCGCTATCATTAATAACGAGGTAAGTTCCAGCTATTGCACCGGTTGTTACCTGCACTAAGGCGGCACTATTAACCCCTAATCCTTGATTACCTGTAATCGCTCCATTGGCATCAGTAAATACCTGATTGACTAAATTCTGTAA
>NZ_SFBO01000012.1:0-16115 GCF_007095705.1 Microcystis sp. Msp_OC_L_20101000_S702 | reverse complement strand
AATTTAGCATCGGGCTGGTGGGGGTCAATGTAGATATGATCGATGCGATCGGTGTTAAAAGTTGAGGTACGACGGATGATACCGTGGACTTCATAGCCTTTTTCTAATAATAATTCGCTCAGATAGGAACCATCTTGGCCGGTGATGCCGGTAATTAGGGCGCGTTTAGCTTCAGTCATCAGTAATTTACCTAATCGGAAAGAATAAAGACCATATAAAGAGTCTGACTGCTTATAGCACACTTTAGTCACTGGGGACAAGTTTGGCTAGGTTGACAGGGGACAAAAAGATGAATTTATTTTTTATCCAGGCTGCATAGATTCTAAATGGTTCTGACAATTTTCTCGAAATTTTCTGACTTGAAATTCCTTGACTTTGGTTAATTGATAATTATCTTTTCCCATGGCTAGGGAAAATTTTGCTTCGGTGTCATCAAGTAAATTTTTGGAGATAGCTTTCCACTGTTCTTCTGTTTGCCAATGGACAACGATAATTAATTGTTCCTCGATGGCGGGATTAATCCAAATTTCTTTACCTAAAAACCCCGCTTGTTTTGCTAAAAACTTTGTCCAAATTTCTTGATCTTTTTGGATAAATTTTTCTCGCGCTTCGGGTTTAACTTGAAATTCTAACCACTCAATGACCATAGTAATTATCTCCTATTTTTTGGTTTTGATCAAGAATTCTTCTGTGAGTTTCATAAAAGCTTTAGAACCACTAGAAGAGGGCATGGCTGCCACCGCAGGCACGAACATATCCACAGCTTTAGCTACATTAACATCCATAGGAATCGCATTAGCAAAAATTTGATGGGCTTGAAAATCCTGTTGTACCCGGCGCATGACTTGATTATAGTAGCGACTCAGTAAACCACCACCGGAAAGAATAAAAACTATACCGAGTAAACCGGGGTTAATCGGGTCAGTTTCTTGATGACTAGCTTTCAGTTTAACTATTCTTCTTTCTAATAGCTGAATGCCGACAATTGATAAAGGTTCTGGACGGGCAGGTAGTAAATAAAAATGACTGCTACATAGACCACTACGAGTTAAAAGATTATAGCCCGGAGCGCAGTCCATGATAATATAATCGTAACGGTCTTGAATAGGGTCAATGATTTTTTGAATTAAGACTCTTTCTAGGTTATTCCAAGCATGATCAAAGCCTAAATCTTCCTGTAAAATTGCTTGATGGTGCAGGGTTTCTGAGACGACATATTCATCATAAAGCTCGATGTCTCCTGGCAGTATATCTAAGCCTTGAATTTCACAGACTGAAGGGACGATAATATCATCAATAGTTAATTTATTGTAGGGATTGGGTTTGATAATTGCTTCTAATAAATAGCTTAAAGTGCGTTTTTTGCGACGCAGTTGAGCAAATTCATGGGGGGACATTAAGCTAAGAGTCGCACTGATTTGAGCATCTAAATCGAGGACAAGGACTCGTTTTTGCTGAAATTTAGCTAAACAGGTGGCAAGATTGACGGTAAGGGTAGTTTTTCCTACTCCTCCTTTCATATTAACGGTGCTGATGACAGTGGCCATTATGGGAATTCCTTTCTAGTTAACCGATGGAATATCTCGACGTAAAACTTGCCCATTGGGAGCCATAATCAGAGGAGGTAAACTGGTAATATCGATCGCTTCTTGGGTTTTCATGTCGTAGGTAGTGTAAACTGTCTCCTGTTGATGGGGATTAATATCGACAATTGTTAGGGTTTTTCTGGGTGCTTGTTCACTCTTCAATAACCGTCGCGGTCCACTGCCTAAAGCTCCTGCGTGTAATAATTGTAACTGCCCCCGTTTACCCGGATAGTAAGCGTGAGCATGGCCACTAATATAAGTATGCACCTGATGAGCCTCTAAAAACGCTCTTAATTGCTCGGCATCGGCTAAATAATCCCCCGGTCGATTTCTGCCCACGGCAATACCGTAGAGGGGTAAATGACCGATTACTAGCCGCATTATAGCATTTTTAGCGTCGCTACTACTCAAGTTTTTTGCCGCCCAATTTAGTTGTTTCCGAGAGATTAAATGAGTGGAGGCATCCCAAACTAGATAGAATATGCCATTTTGAGTGAAAGTATAATAAAAAGGAAAGCCAGTTTTATCGATAAAATTTAAACTTGTATTATGTTGGGGGTTTTGCCAATAATCTTGGGCTAGTTTTCTCTCCTTAGCATAGATAAATTTTCCTGCGGATAAAGCTCCAGAAGCGTCATGATTACCGATGGTAAAACCAAAGGGTATTTTAGCAGCTCGCAGGGGCGCGGCGATATGGTGATCAAAGGCCGACCACATAGCGTTAATTGCTACCTCTGTCAAGCTGCTTTTTTGTCCTGCCACCATGTCGCCACCACAGAGAACCAGATCGGGTTTATGATTGATAATTAAAGGAATAGCTCGATCGATTTCGGGATCGTAAGTAGTGGAACCGTATTGACTATTAAGGTCACTAATCACGATTATCTTGACTTTTTTCGCCTTTTGTGCTTGTTTAACAGCCGACTCAGGGGGATTTTTGGAAGTAACAGGCTGTAAAATCTGATGAGCGCAAGCTGCCAAGCTAAAACCGCCTAAACTGCCACTAATAAGCAAAAATTTACGGCGTTGCATAGAATATCAATCTCGTCTTTAATTGAGGTCATGTCAGTTAGTGTAGCAATTTTTGTCCCTTCGATCGCTTTTTTGTTGATTATCCCAATTAACTATCAGGAGATAACTTGACAATTCTCTTAACTTCTTTTGCGCCTTGGTTATGCCATCATCGGAGTAATTCCTCCGATGATTTGTTAGTATCTATTCAAGATAATTATCCAAAAAATCTTTTATTTTTGCGTCAACTTCCCGTTAATACTCATCGAGCCAGTGAACGAGTTATCAAAGCTATTCAAGACAAAAAAACCGATTTAGTTATTTGTTGTGGCATGGCGGAAAGTCGTTATCGTTTAAGTTTAGAATCTCAGGCTAGGAGTAGTACAAAAAAGTTATTGACACCAGTTCCCTTGCCAGATTTAATTAAAAACCTTAACTATAGTTATATCAGCGATAATGCCGGTCAGTTTGTCTGCGAAGAATTATATTTTCAAGTCTTAAAATATCATCCGAGAGCCTTATTCATTCATGTGCCGCTTTTAACTGATAAAAATTTTGCTATTATTCAAAGGGATTTTCAGAAAATTATCACCCTTAGCCGTTAGCTCATATAATTCGAGAGTAAGTTTCAAGGGAAAAAGGAAAAAGGATATACTGGTATTTTGCCATAATTGCCCTCCTCGACTTGAGAGCGCACCTGAGTCTAATAAATCTCATTGCCACGTCGAGCAAATTCTTCTTTGCTGTAGAGGGGTGATCCTACTATCATTGGCTTGAACCAGTTGCAACTTTTGCCCCTCTATTTTAACCTAAACATTGGGAATCTTCGCTAACATTCGTCAACTGGGTCCACAAGAGGGGCATCGCACTTAGACTCACAGCTTTAATAAATGTGCATGGTACGTTCCCAAAAAATCTATTGGTGGAGTGGTAGAAGTTGCATTAGGGAACGTACCCTACGGCTACCTAATCTTTTTAAATCTTTTTCAGTTGCGGCTGTCATCAGTTAAACTCCTATTAGTTTAATTTTTCTTGCCCAGATTCGATAGTGATTGCGGATAACTTTCTCATTATCAACTTCCCTCCCAGATTTTTAAATAGGCATTTTCCATATTTTGAGCGAATTTTTTCCCTTGCCAGAGCGGGGCTGTGTCACGATTTCCTAACAGTTGATGGCTGATGTCTTGACGAAGGGAGCGATCGAGTCCTAATTTTACTCCCCAGTCGATATATTCTGCCTCATTCCAGCCAATTCCGGCTTCAATACCAGCATTAATCATAAAAGTATAACTATTGCGGGCGGAAAATTGTTCTCCTACCAATGTAACTAAAGGGATTCCTTGCCATAAAACTTCTAAGGTGGTGGTAGCACCATTGTAGGGATAGGTATCTAACACCACATCGGCAATCTGTAAATTAGCGCGATGGGTATATTCATCGATATCTCTCGGTAAAAACCGCAATCTTTGGGGATTAACTCCCTCCCGAATCGCTATTTCAGTAAATAATTCTTGAATTTTTTCAGTCTTACCGACTCCCTTAATCAGAAAATAACTATTAGGGACTTGTGCGAGAATTTTCATCTGAAGTTTAATAGTATCAGGATGACGTTTCATGCCACTTTGTGCGGAAAAATAGATGGTAGCATCGGGGGGAATTTCTAAATCTTCTCGACGGAGATTAGGAGTACCGATTTCAAAACCATCCACTGCTAAATATGTCTCTGGTAAACGATAGATTTTTTCTCGATAATATGCCTCCGCTTGCTGGGGTAAAACGTAGGGATCGGCGATATAGTAATCAATAGTTGCTAATCCAGAAGCATCCCAACCTAACCAAGTCACTTGTTTTGCTGCGGGTTTCTGGTCCATAATCTGATTGGTGAGATTATGGGTTAAACTATCTAAATCTACTAGAATATCTATCTGATCCTGTTGAATTTGTTGGGCAACTTCTAGGGGATTTTGAGCGTAGGGAAAATGACGGATAATATCTCGGCTATCCCGGAACCATTGACGGGTAATTTCATCTTCTTCTTGGTTAATAGTATAGATGGCTATTTGCAATTTTTCTCGATCATGATGGTGAATTAACCAACGACTTAACCAACCGACAGAATGATGTTTTAAGGTACTAGCAAGATAACCAATCGTTAGTTTTTCTTGAACTTTTTTGATCCTAAACAAAGGAGTTTTTAAACTATTATTATCAAGGAAAATTTCGGCGACGCAATTAGTTAATTTTCGGTTGGCTAAGGCTCGATCGCCTAGGTAGGGTAGGGGACTAGAAACATTGAGAAAGCTAGTTTTAATAATCGGTTCTAAAGTGATATTTTTCTGACGGGTTAATTCCTGTAATAAATCATGATATTCTTGATAAATATGAGCAATTTCTTGCCAAACTCCCCAGCGCAAAAGTATTAACAAAATCAGATAATTACTGTATAACTTTAGGGTTGGAGTTAGACAAATTTCTCGGAATTGATAGGCAGTTATCAAAGAATTATCAAAGTCTTCTGCTAAAATATAGAGGTTAACCAATTGTTCCAAAAGACTCAGATCATTTGGTCTTAATTGCAGACAAAGTTTAATAATTTCCACTCCAAAAGTGGGACTTTGTTGCTCGTTGGTGACTCGTGCTGCTATCTGAAAAGCTTGCGGGATAAAACTATCGGCTAATTCCTCTAGATAGGGTAAACTTGCTTGAGCTAAATCTAAAGTTAATTCGTGGGGATATAAAAGACTTTTGAGAACTACATTTAAAAGCAATTCTCGATCGGGATTAGATCTGAGATTGTCTTGAATAGGATAATTAAGTAGTTCTTCAGGATCAAATATTTCTAAATCTAAAGCTAAGTCGAATAAAGCTAATAAATTATTAATTGACTTGGGAACAATTTCCTGTAGATGATAGCGAAAATATTCTACAGCTGCCAGATCACCTTTTCTTTGTTGTCGTCGCGCTTCTGCGTCTAAAACCGCTTCTAATTCTGCTTGCCATTGCTTAACTTGTTCTGGATTGCCTTCGCTTAAAATACTTTGCCACATCACCTGCGCTTCTGCTTCTAAATTTTGCAGAAGATAGGCAACTCCCAAGTACCAATAGTCAGAAATATTTTCGGGATTGTTATCGATTAGTTCCTCGTAGATTGCCGCAACTTGAGGATAATCTTCGGCAATTAAAGCTTGATAAGCGTCAGGATGCCACATAAATCAGTTATCAGTTTTTTGAGATAATATTTTCAGAAAATCTTGATGTTCTTGACTGGCTAAACCTTGCTGTAAAACAGTCAAAACCTGTCCCAAGTTACCCGCTAATAAAGCATTAACATCTAACCAAAGACCGGGGAAACCCTGCGAGTAAATTATCTCTCGACTATCGGGTTCAAGTTTAATATATTCTCCAGCATTTAATCGGAACCAATCTAATTGACGTTCATAAACTCGCCAAACAAGATATTCTTGCACTTGATTACGACGATAAACTCGCCATTTATTGTGGAGATCATAGGAAGCAGTAGAAGCGGCGATTTCTAGGATTAATTCCGGCGCACCTTCGATATAATCATCGTCACTAATAGTTGATTGTCCAGCAATTTTAATTCTTAGTAAAGCATCCGGTTGTACCTCATTATCTGCGTCCAGACGCACTGTAGTATTATCCGCAGACATTACCCCAATTGTGGCAGCTTTATAGACCCCTAACCAAGTTAAAATATCAGAATGAGGTTCTCCATGACTCTGCACTCGTACAGGAGAGGACATATAAACTATCCCTTCAATTAATTCGGCTTTTTTTACTTCAGAAAAGTTCTGATAACGACGCTCAAATTCCTGGCGACTTAGTTGATCACCATTTTCTAAAGGAGGGGTTTTAGGGAGAGAATAAATAGGTTCAGAAGTGATCATTTTATTTGCCCCGAACAACAGTAGATTTATCCTCCCCTAGTCCAGTGAAAAAGTGACAGTTAGGGGGATAAAGCTCAAAAACAATTGACTGATAAGTAGGGAGGCACAATTATTTGTAGGATGGGTTAGCGGTAGCGTAAACTATGCAGGCGTTGGGTTTCATGCTTCAACCTAACCTACGTTCTGGAAACTGTCAACTTAAAACTTACATCTGATAACTGATAACTGATAACTGATAACTGAAATTAAACCACTTTAGCGATGGCTGCTTCTAGCTTATCCATCGCCTCATCTACTTCTGTTTCCGAGACAATTAAAGGCGGTACAAAACGGAGGACTTTCGGACCTGCGGGAGCAATTAATAAACCCTCGGCCAAGGCTGCATTAACAATAGTAGATGAAACCAACTCACTTTCTGAATTAATTTCCAGACCATTAATTAAACCCCAACCGCGCACATCGACAAATAGATGGGGATATTGAGAAGCAATCACGCGTAAACGGCTGCGTAATTGTTCCCCTCGCTGCTGGACATTTTCGAGAAGATGATCCCGTTCAATGGTTTGTAATACTGTTAAAGCTGAGGCACAAGCGAAAGGATTACCTCCAAAGGTACTCGCATGACTACCCGGTTCAAACACATCACAGAATTTTCTGCACATCATCGCACCGATGGGAATACCACCCGCTAAACCCTTAGCAGAAGTGAAAATATCCGGTTCCACTCCTAAATTCTCATAACCCCAGAGTTTACCAGTTCTTCCGACTCCCACCTGTACTTCATCAAAGACAAGCAAAATGTTATTTTCGTCGCAAATTTGCCGTAAACGTTGGAAATATTCGATATCCCCCGGACGAACTCCCCCTTCACCCTGCAGCGGTTCCAACATAATCGCAGCCACCCGACGATTACCCTCATCGAGATCAGCGATCGCATTTTCCACCGCTTCGATATCATTATAGGGAATATAGGCAAACCCCGGCATCAGGGGTTCAAAGTCTTTTTGGTACTTCGGTTGACCGGTTGCGGTGATGGTAGCTAAAGTGCGGCCGTGAAAACTAGCGTGAGCGGTTAGAATAACTGGCTGTTCGAGGAAATCTAGCACCGTATGGGCATATTTTCGTACTAATTTAATCGCCGCTTCGTTTGCTTCCGCACCAGAATTACAGAAAAAGACTTTATCAGCGCAGGAATGATCGACAATCCATTTAGCTAGTTCTCCTTGTTCGGGAATATAGTATAAATTCGAGACATGATGGAGTTTTTGGATTTGCTGACTAACCACTTCAATTAAAGCAGGGTGCGCGTGACCGAGGGTACAGGTGGCAATTCCCGCGACAAAATCAAGGTATTGTTTCCCAGAAGTATCCCAGAGGAGACAGCCTAACCCTTTGGCGATCGCAATGGGAAAACGACCATAAGTATTCATCACATAGCTGTTAAAACTATCTGGATCGAAGGGTTGATTCGGGTTTAAATTGGGAGTGGGATCAACTAGGGTTGGTTCTAAAAGGGTTTCTGGACTCACTGGGGAACTCCTGCGCGATTAGACATAGGGGAAATTATAATCAAATCCGTCTGAGAAGGACGGGTTATTTAGATTAAAAACTGATTTCATTGTAAGTTACTAGACAGTGTTAGGGGTGAATTTTGCTTGTCTATCAGTGAAGATAAATATCGTCGTCTGCGTCAGGAATTAATCGGGGGAATTTTTGCCCTGATTGTGGTATTTTTGCTGGGTACGCTTTGGTATCATCTGATCGAGGGTTGGAGTTGGCTAGATTCGGCCTATATGACGATTAGTACCCTCGCTACCGTCGGTTTTGGCGAAATTAATCCACTAGGTGAACGGGGACGATTGTTTACAATGGTTTTGATTATCATGGGAGTAGTCAGCATCGGTTATATTGTTAATCGCTTGACCGAAGCTTTAATTCAAGGCTATTTTCAAGAGGGACTCAAACAGAGACAGGAGAAACGCTTGATCGATCGACTATCGGAACATTATATCATCTGTGGTTTGGGTCGCACAGGCAGACAGGTAGCGATCGAATTTTACGCAGAAAATATTCCTTTTGTAGTTATTGATACAGACCCCCTACAGGTAAATCGGGCGAAAGAATTAAATTATATTGTTGTTCAAGGAGATGCCACCTTAGATAAATCTTTACAAATGGCAGGAATTGAACGCGCTATTTGTATTGTGGCCGCTTTAACTTCCGATGCGGAGAATTTATATACAGTTTTGTCTGCTAAAACTCTTAATCCGAAAATTCGCGCCATTGCTAGGGCCAGTACCGAGGAAGCAGTACAAAAATTACAACGGGCCGGGGCCGATGCGGTGGTATCTCCCTATATTACCGGCGGCAGAAGATTAGCGGCCGCAGCCCTACGACCGCAGGTGATGGATTTTGTCGATGGTATTTTAACTGGAACCGATCGATCGTTTTATATGGAGGAATTTTTAATCGATCCGAGGACTTGTCCCTGTGTGGGTTTAAGTCTTAGTCAAGCACATTTAAGATCTCGATCGGGGGCCTTAGTTTTGGCTATACGTCGCGCTGATGGTACGCTAATCGGGGGACCGACTGGCGATACGGAATTAATGGCCGGGGATTTATTAATTTGTATGGGAACGGCCGAACAATTACGCAGTTTAACTCAGATTTTAATCCCTATGCGATCGGATGGTTTACGTTTACCGAAACATTAGTTAAAGAATCGATAAAAAATCGGCTGGTACCATTGCGGGAACAGGGGAAGCGGCAAAATCTCTTAGGTTTCGCGTTATGATTATTTCTAGCTTTTCTGATTCAGCAACGGCACTGGTAACGGCATCTTCAAAATCTTTCATCTGACTTGTCAATGCTTGCCTAATTATTGCATCTGTCACCCTAGCAACTTGCAAATTCTCTAGAAGACTTATCACCAATTTTCTTGAGCTTTCCTTCCGTTTTGTTTAGACAAAATATAATAAATATTAGTGACGGCATGACCAGAAATATATCCTTGAGTTTTACCTGTCTTAACTGTATTTAATGCTTGTACAGATGCTTGAAAATGTGGTTCACGCTTACACAAAACATCTAGCAATACATCACTATCGAATAGGACTCGTTTCACCGATACTTCTCCACTAAATAATCAATATACGATTCTTTTGGGTCTTCTGATCCTAAATCGACAACCCCCACTAAGTTTCTTGTCCAAGGATCAAGATCGCTTAAATCATCTGTTAGGGAATGAGAAGTAGTTTCTAAAGATACATTACTAGGATTAAATCGCTCTTGAATTCTGAAAATTATTAAACTGTAATAGGCTCTCAGTTGGGTGACTAAAGATTTGTCAGTATCTTGGAAATATTCGGTTATAGTACGATTAGAAACCGATAGAGCATTTTTAGCTCCCTGGTAAATTTGCTCTAATTCTGAATCGGCAAACATATCAATAAACACATCTATCGTTTCCGAGATAAGGAGTGAACCTTCCACCACTCTGATTAAATCGGCTTTTTCCTCACCAGTCTTTCCCTCATTGATCTGAGCAAGGCCGATAAATAATTGATTATAGGCAGTTACTCTATCGGTAAATTCATTGATAATCTCAATCAAATTTATTGCCGAAATCTCATTCTTATATTGTTTCCATACCTGAAACCATAGTTGATTAATTTGACAAAATATATCGGCTCTTGCTTGATAAGTTTTAGAGTTATCCTTAACTTGCTCAAGTAAAATCTGAGTTTCTTGTAGTAAATTATCCAGTATTATCCGATCAGAATCGGTGACAATTTGATCGAGTTTATCTGTAATATTTTGCAGGTTTTCTAACAAAAATTGTCCTAAATTTTCCCGTTCGACTGAACTGGGCAGACTATTCATCATATTTACCTCTCCTAAAACGGCTCTTCTAGGTTCTGTGTGATAAGTTTAACTTACATCGGATCGATCAATCTTTGTGTCCTTTGTGTCTTTGTGGTTCGTTCCACCCCCTCGCTAGGAGGAATGTATCTTAGAATATACTTTACCCACCAAATCCAAGAGAGCCTGAATACTGACTTGGAAACTACTGGCTCCTTAATCCTCAATCTATCAGCCTTGCAGCTTACTTAGATAATTTGTACTATAGAGTTCTGGCATAATTAATTTTTGAGAGTTCAAAAATGAGTCAAAATCCCAATTCTTCCTCGCGATCACTGCAGCCGCTGCCGGTTCCCTCCATCCCGATACCTCCCTCGGAGTTAATCAAGGGAACCAAACCAGAGATAAATCAAGAAATGAGCCAAAAGGTGGCGATGCAGTCCAAAAAAGTGCCTAATATGCCACAAAATGGTCAAATATCGCCACCACGTTCTCCCCAAAGTCGCGCTTCCAATCAACCCACCTTAGAGCATTTGGTTCGGATTGCCTTTGAGCGGGGTTATTCGGACGTTCACCTCGGGGTTGGAGAACAACCCCGGATGCGGGATCGTGGCGAAATGATTATTCTCGACTATCCTGAAATTGACATCAACACTTTTTATAGTTGGTTACGCGAAATCCTCGGTGAAGAAGAAATCCTTCGCTTTAAAAAAGACCTAGAATTTGACGGTGCGACTCAGTACCAATTCGCTAGAGCGCGGATTAATATCTTTGAAAGTCTGCGCGGTCCGGGGATGGTTTTGCGTCTGATTCCCATGAAAATCCCCACGATGGAACAATTGGGCCTACCGATAGTGTTTCGGGATGTGTGCGATGTGCAGAAGGGATTGATTTTAATCACCGGTCCGACGGGTTCGGGGAAATCCACCACCCTAGCAGCCATGATCGATTACATCAATAAAGAACAAGCCAAACATATTATCACCATCGAAGACCCGATCGAATTTATCCATAAAAGTCGTCGCAGTTTGATCAAACAACGGGAAGTGGGAATACACACCCATGAGTTCGATAATGCCCTAAAAGCCTGTTTGCGGGAAGACCCAGATATTATTCTGGTGGGGGAGATGCGGGACAAAGCCACCGTTAATACTGCCCTGAAAGCTGCCCAAACCGGTCACTTAGTCCTGGGAACCCTGCACACCAGCAGCGCTGTAAAAACCCTTGACCGGATTTTAACTCTTTATAGTGCCGAGGAACGGGAATCCCTGCTGGTTGCGATCGCAGAATCCCTAGTTTGTATTATTTCCCAGGGTTTATGTCGCACCACCGACGGTAAACGGACCGCTTTTTACGATATTCTCGTCAATACAGAGGCCGTCAAAGATTACATTCGCGGGGGCAAAAATGACGAAATTATCGAATTAATGAGAGACGGCGAATACCACGGCATGATTACCACTAATCAATCCCTGTTTAGCCTCTATCAAGAGGGACGGATTACCGATGAGGTCGCCTTGGCCATGTCCCCGGTCCCCAATGAAATGGCCATGATGATGCGGGGTAGAATCTAGAAAAACCCTGAAGGAAATTCTTCAGGGATCAAGAGTTTAGTAGGCTAGAAAAATAGAAGCTCCTACTTATTCTCTAGGGGAACCCCTCAAGTGATCACTTCCACGATTGTGTTGCCCGATATTTTTAAAGGCATCGCCCTGTTTACCCCCGGGGGCGATCTAATTTACTGTATCGATCCTGATAAACAAACTCATTGGCATCTGAATCTCTGCGCTGCTCTCCAGTCCGCTTTAGGGTTGCCAGAACCCCCCCATTTTTTAGTTCCTAGTTTTACTGCTACCATCGATCGCTGGCGAGATCCCTACAGTCACCGTATTCATACTAGAGCCGAAGTCTATCCCCTTGTCCGTCGCTATCAGCCTTTATTAAATGCTATTTTCGCCACGGACGATCGAGCTTGGTTTACTGTACCCTGGCAGGAACAATCCTCTAATCCCACTATCTTAGAAACCTATCGTCAGCAGTTTCCCCAACTTTGGCAATCCCACGATCTGATTCTCCGTTATCAGGAGCGCCACCCAACCACTTCAGGGATTAATGCTGACTCTGACTATACCAATCCTAGTCCCAAGGGTTATGTTTTGCGGTTATTTGTCTCCGGTAATAATGCCAATACTAAACACACCCTAGAATCGATCCATCAGCTTCTAGAACGAGAATTACACCATCCCTATACCCTGAAAGTGATCGATATCTCTAAACATCCAGAACAAGCAGAATCTAATCATGTCTCTGCTATTCCCACTTTAGTCCGGGTTTGGCCGCAACCGGTGAAACGCATCATCGGCGAATTTGAGGATTTACCGCGAGTATTACAGATTATCGCCACCTCTTAGGGGTTAAAGACTTCTGACTCAATCCCCCGCCACCATTCGCCCAATTTCATTAAGTCTTGCTGAATATCATCCAATTCTTGGATATATTCCTGTTGGGAAAGACTGGCGCGACGTTCTTGCAGTTTTTTGAGACGCAATTGCACCAACAGCCAAGGCTTGGAAATACCGTTAGTTTCTTCAATATAGCGAGCAATATCTTGACTATCCATAGTTTTTACTGTTATCATCCTATATTTTGTCAAATTAACCCAAGACTCCTTTTTTTAGTTGCAGAAGATTATGTTTGATTTTAGCCACTATTACCCCTACACCGAATTAGTTTCTTTCCTGAAAAACCTAGCTTCATCCTATCCTAATTTAATTAGCCTCACCTCGATCGGTAAAAGCTACGAAAATCGAGATATCTGGTTAACTACCCTAACAAATCAAGCCACAGGCCATTATTTAGAAAAACCTGCCTATTGGATCGATGCTAACACCCATGCGGGGGAAGTAACAGGCTCTGCCGTCGCTCTCTACACTATCGCTCATCTTTTGCGCCAATACGGTCATAATTCCCAAATTACCAGACTTCTTGACCATTACACTGTCTATATTTTGCCGCGATTAGCCGTGGATGGAGCGGAAAAATATCTCACCACTCCCTATATGTTACGATCAAGTATTCGCCCCTATCCCCACACGGATGAGAAACCGGGGCTATATCCTGAAGATATTAACGGCGATGGTTTAATCCTACAAATGCGCCAAAAAGATACCTGTGGCGCTTGGAAAATTTCTGACCAAGATCCTCGCATTATGGAGCGTCGCGAACCGGAGGAATTTGAGGGAACTTTTTACACTTTGCTCACCGAAGGTTTAATCCGCGATTACGATGGCTATAATTTTACCACTGCCCCCACCCTAGAAGGCCTGGATTTTAACCGCAATTATCCTGTTTATTGGGTTCCTGAAGGGGAACAACAGGGGGCTGGAGATTTTCCTTTTTCGGAGCCAGAAACCCGTGCAGAAGCCAAATTTTGGGCAAATAACACCAATATTAATGGCTTCGTTACCTATCATACCTATTCCGCAGTCATGTTGCGTCCCTATAGCACCCATCCCGATGAATATTTCCCCGTGGAAGACTTAGAAATGTATAAATATATTGCTGATAAGGGAAAAGCAATGACTGGTTATGAATGCGTTTCTGTCTATCACGATTTTCGTTATCATCCCAAAGAAGTGACTAACGGTGCCATGGATGATTACGGTTACGACCATTTTGGTTGGTATGGTTTTACGGTGGAGTTATGGGATGCACCCACCCAAGCAGGAGTAAAAAAAGATGATTATATTCAATGGTTTCGCTGGCATCCTTTGGAAGATGAATTGAAGTTACAGCGTTGGAATGATGAGAATTTGGCGGGAAAGGGTTTTATTAATTGGCAAAGTTTTGATCATCCCCAATTGGGAGAGGTGGAAATTGGCGGTTGGGACTTTAAAAATGTCTGGCAAAATGCCCCAGAAAAGTATTTACCAGATTTATGTGAAAAACAATGTCAGTTTACTATTGCCCATGCTTTAATGTCACCTCTTTTAGCTATCTCTCGTCTTGATCTGAAGTCGGAGGGAAATGGTATTTATCATCTGGTTTTACAGTTAGAAAATCAGGGATTTTTACCCACTTATACCAGTAAAAAAGCACTGGAAAGAAAGATCGTTCGTCCCATTCAAGTCAAGTTAAATTTGGCCGATGAGGTGAGTTTAATAGTGGGAAAATTAGAGCAGGAAATCGGTCACTTAGAAGGGCGATCAAATAAAGTATATAGTAGCCTCGCTCACGGTTTAGATTATCGCTGTACGGTGGAATGGGTGATTAAGGGAGTTTCTGGTCAAGAAATCGAGATTATCGCTATAGCTGAAAGAGCCGGGACAGTCAGACAAAAAGTGATTTTATAGAGCTATTTGGTTCGATAAAATTGTTAAATAAGTCTCGTGGGATTCCGTGGGTAAAACTCGCAATTTTTGGCTGCGAAGATCTGGTTCTAATCCCAAAGCTTCTAAAGGAATTACTCCTAATAAATTGTTTTGACCTCTGGGTAATTCCAAACATTCAAAAGTCCCTTCTCGTCCCGCAATAATCAAGGTAGCATCGCGAAAAATTCTCGCTTTTCCTATGCCTTTAGCCGTAGCCACATCTACTTCTTTTAAAAGCTGTAAACCCAAGCGGGAGATTACTTCTGGCACCAGACAAACAGTAGTTGCTCCCGTATCTACCAAGACATTTTCTAGGGTAAGAGAGCGAATTTGATCGGGAGAGATCACAGCCGCTGCTGCTAAAATTTGATCGGCGCGATTAATAACTGTAATACTGGTGTAGATTTTGCCCATATCTTCTGTAATAATTGCTGGATCAACCATAATACTACCCTCAATTCTACCCCTGAATTATACCAGAATAACTGCCAAAAAAACTGTCTAGTAATTTTAATTATTAATCCAGCCATCCGGCACAATTGCACCGCAGAAGTTAACTCCCATGAGATTAGCACTCATTAACTCGGCACCAGTTAGATTGGCATTACTTAAATCAGCACTGGTGAGATTTGCTCTAGCAAAGAAAACATCGATTAAATCCGCTTCCCTAAGATTAACTCCTGAAAGATTAGCCTTTCTTAAGTCAGCATGATTCATTCTTGCCGCTTGAAAATTAGCTTGACTAAGATTAGCTCGATACGATCATTTTCTCAACATTTTTTATAGGCGGCAAACATTAATTTTTGCATTCTCTCCGCCTCTAGATGATTTTCTAGGCTATTAACCACCCGTCTTAAGGAATTATCTTCCTCGTTGTTGACAGCATTATTAACGGCGGTAAACCTAGGATTAACTGCTGGTTCTAATGGTGATAATTGGGTGTCATAGGCGGCAGCAATATCACTATATAATTTACTGATTTGCTCAATAATAACCGTGGCTACTCCCGCATAAACTTCAGGACGATTTAGGGTTTTAACTAATTTATAAACAGAAAAAGTTAATTGTTCCTTACTGGTTTTAATTTGCAGCAACTCCTCCAACAAGTCTTCCATCGCCACACCGTCTAATACTAAATCCGTTGAGTATAGGTAACATATCAGGATAGGCAATAGGCAATAGGCAAAAGGCAAAAGGCAAAAGGCAAAAGTGGGGATAGATAATCAGTTTTTAATAACTGGATTTAGTCTAAAATATTAGGGTAATGATTCGGTAGTAGTGGCGTAGCTCTCTTGCTTACCTGGTATGAATTGTGTAAAATATTTATGAATAAAAATAATTGGAACCCGATCAGTCTTTAAACCTCTAGCTTGATCATG